>JAFYPW010000023.1 GCA_017559985.1 Oscillospiraceae bacterium
ATTTTTCAGTTTGCTTCTTCGATATAATACTTCTCATTGAATGCGTCAAACATTTCGGAGAAGTCGCCCTCTTCGCCGGACTTGATGTGGCTTAAATATTCGTGAGTTTCAAACGAGTCGTTTGCGAGTTCCAAGAAGCACACGGCAATGTTTGAGCAGTGGTCTGAAATTCTCTCGTAGTTTGTGAGAAGGTCGGAGAGAACAAAGCCGAGTTCCATTGTGCAGTCGCCCTGGCGCAGACGCGAGATGTGTCCGTTTTTAATCTTGCGTTTGAGCTGGTCGATAACCTGTTCGAGTGGCTCAACACTCTTTGCCGATGCAAGGTCGCCGTTTACAAGCGAAGAAATTGCAAGGTTGAGAATTTCGGAGACGGCGTTTGTTATGACGGAAATGTCCGCAGTTGCTTTTTCCGAGAAAGTGATTTCCTTGTCGTGAATTTCCTTTGCGGCTTCTGCAATGTTGAGCGCGTGGTCAGAAATTCTTTCGATATCGCCTATGCAGTGCAAAAGCTCCGTAACCTGTTTGCTGTCTGTTTTAGACATATGCTTACCTGCAATTTTGACGAGGTATGAGCTTGTCTTATCTTCGTATTTGTCAATTCTTGATTCAAGCTCTTCAACCTCGGCAAAAGTTGCGGAGTCAAACTTATCAAAAAGGCTTGTTGCTTTAACAAAGGCCTCGTTTGCAATGTTTGCCATATCTCCGACAAGCTCGTGGCACTTTTCAACAGCAAATGAGGGCATATCGAGGAAGCGCTCATCAAGAGCCGCAAAGACGTCTGCTTCCTTCTCTTCTTTCTTGCTCTTAATTGTTTTAAGAGCAAGCTTTTCAATAGCTGTGCAGAAGGGGAAGAGAATTATAGTTGAGAAGATGTTAAAGAGTGTGTGAACAACGGCAATCTCCGTTGCAGTAATATTCTCGGGCATAAATGCAAAGCCGACAAAGGAGGTGATGAGATAGAAAGCGACAGAAACCACAATAACGCCGATCATCTTGATATAAAGGCAGGTAAACGCAACGCGCTTTGATTCTGTATTTCCGCTTATTGAGGAAATAATAGGTGTTATGGTTGTTCCTATGTTCATACCGAGAATGACGGGTATAGCTGAAGAATAGGGGATTGCGCAGGAGAGCGCAAGCGCCTGCAAAACACCGACGGAAGCGGAAGAAGACTGGATAATAGCCGTGAAAACCGTTCCGACGAGAATACCCAGAACCGGGTTTGAGAACATTGTAAGAAGAGCTATGAAGCTTTTGTTGTCGCGAAGCCCCGAAACCGCATCACTCATCATGTTCATACCGAACATAAGAATTGCAAAACCGAGAAAAATACTTCCGGTGTTTTTATTTTTGTCGTCCTTTGACGTTGCAATCATAAGGAAGCCAACGCCCGCGAGAATCGGGGTAAATGTATCCGGTTTAAAGAGCTTCATAACCAAAGCGGCACCTTCGCCGATTTCTGCGGTACTTAAAAGCCAGGCGGTAACGGTTGTACCGATATTTGCGCCCATAATTATACTTATTGTCTGGCCGAGCTTCATAATACCGGAGTTTACAAAGCCGACGAGCATAACCGTTGTTGCAGATGATGACTGAATGACGGCAGTTACTATAAAGCCGAGCAAAAAGCCTTTAAATCTTGTTGATGTGAGTCTTGCAAGAATTGATTCAAGCCTTCCTCCTGCAAGTTTTTTGAGGCTGTCTCCCATGAGGTCCATACCGTAAAGGAAGAGAACCAGCCCTCCTATAAGGGACAAAATCATAAAAATGTCCATATTATCCTCCTTAGATAATCACATATTTACACACATACAGTATAGCATAACCAAAAAACGTTTTCAACAGAAAAACCACCTGCGAAAAATTTTTTCGCAGGTGTTACGGTTTAAATTATAAATGCCTGTGTTTCGAGTGAACGGATGAGAAGTTGCGCAACATTTTCCGCGTCTGACATATCGCAAACCTCGCAGGGGGTATGGATATATCTTGTCGGAACGGAAATTCCGCCCGTCGGAACGCCGAGCTTTGTTGTATGGATGCTTCCGCCGTCTGTGCCGCCGTCTGTCAGAACATCACGCTGACAAGGAATGTTTTCCTTTTTTGCGGTCTCACAAAGTGCAGAGACTATTTCAGGGTGTGCGATAAACGCACGGTCCATAACCTTTATCGCAGCACCGCGGGAAAGCTTCACCTCGCCTTTGCCGTCAAAGCCGGGAGTATCGCACGAGGAAGTAACATCGATTACAAGTGCAAAATCAGGCTCAATGCCGAAGGCGGCACTCTTTGCACCGCGAAGACCGACCTCCTCCTGAACGGAGAAGACAGCATAGATATCATACGGGCACTCTTTTAAGTTCAAGAGAGTGTAGATAAGAATTGCGCAGCCGATGCGGTTGTCAAGATACGGCGCGCGGACTTTTGTTCCGCTGAGTTTTTCGGGCTTTCCGCAGAAAGTTGCACCGTCACCGGGAAGGACCTTTCCGCGGGCGTCTTTTCCGTCTTTTGCTCCGATGTCGATAAACATTGACGCCATAGTGCGGTCGCCAAATTTCGTTTTGCGCTCGTAGGAAAGAACACCGCGTGTTCCGTTTAAAAACTCAACCGGGATGTCGTGTAAATCGCACAGTGAAAGACCGCCGAGCATATCACCGCGGATAAAACCGTCCTCATCAATAAAAGTTGCAACAAAGCCCGTGGTGTCCATATGTGCATCAAGAAGACACTTTTTACCGACGCCTTTCTTGTGAGCGATGAGATTTCCCATCGGAGTTGTTTTGCAGGAGATTCCTGCCTTCTTCAATATTTTGGTTATGAGAGTTGCCATATCGCCTTCAAATCCCGAGGGAGATTTTACGGCATAAAGCTTTTCTAAAATTTCATATAAATCAGTCATTGAGAGCATCCTCCTCAAGGTTTATAAAGCATCGGGCAAGGTTTAAGACGGCCTCCATATCGCGCACGTCTGCAACGCACGACGGCGAGTGGATATATCTTGTGGGAAGGGAAAGTGAGGTGGAATGTGCGCCTGAGTTTGCGCGCTGGAAGGTTCCTGCCTCCGTGCCGCCTGTGACGCGGCTCTTCATCTGCCAGGGAATGCCGTTTTCTTCTGCAAGAGTGCGAAGCTTTGCAAAAAGCTTTTTATCATAAATGGTTCCGCAGTCCATATACCCGATGGCGGCACCGCCCGAGAGCTTTGTAACTTTGTCGGCGCCCTCAGAGTCGGGAAGATCACCTGCCGTGGTGGCTTCGAGGATGAGCGCAAAGTCAGGCTTGATTGAGTGTGCCGCGGAGAATGCCGCGCGAACGCCAACCTCTTCCTGGACGGTGAATGCAAACCATGTGTCATATTCAAGCTCTTCGGAGAGAAGTTTCAGTGAGACGGCGCAGCCGAAGCGGTCGTCAAAGGCGCAGCCTTTTATCCTGTTTTCCGAAAGCTTCACGACCTTGCTGTCAAAGGCGACGTAATCGCCGAGAGAAACAAGCTTTTCTGCCGCAGCCTTTTTCTCACAACCGATGTCGATTGTGAGCTCGGTCACCTTTGGCGTTTTTTCGCGTTCCTCTTTTGTGGTGAGGTGGATGGGGCGAAGACCGATAACCCCGGGTATCTTGTTCTTGCCGACGAGAACACGCTTTCCGAGGACGATTCGCGTGTCAACGCCGCCTGCAAAATCAAATTTGAGATAGCCGTCGTCGCAAATTTCACGGACAATCATACCGACTTCGTCCATATGTGATGAGAGGAGCATCTTTTTCTTGCGGCGCTGTTTGCCTTTTTTGAAAACAAACAGGCTGCCTATAACATCTTCGTGCATTTCGTCAGCAAAAGGCGCTGCTGCTTTCTTTATATATTCCCGAACCTCGCCCTCATCACCGGCAACGCCGTGAAGCGAGAGGAGGTCGTAAAGATAATTCATCATAAGCTGCCACCTCCTGCGGAGAGATGAAGAACGAACTCAGCTATAAGCTTTGCACAAGATTCGATGTCGTTCTTCTTGACTGTTTCAACGGGAGTGTGCATATATTTAAGAGGGATAGACAAAAGCCCCGTTGCGATTCCGTCGCGCGAGATCTGCAAAACCCAGGCGTTTGTGCCGGAATATCCGCCGCACACTTCAACCGTGTGAGCGATTTTCTTTTCCTTTGCAAGGTTTAGGAGACAATCTGAAACTTTTCTTGTCATATTGGGGCCGACACCGATTGAAACACCGCTTCCCGGCTTGAAAGAGAGAGACTTGTCCACACCGGGAGCCGTCGCGTGAGTCACGTCTACGACAAGCGCGTAGTCAGGTTTTACCTTATATCCTGCAACGACAGCACCGCGAAGACCGAGCTCCTCCTGCGTGCTTGCAGCGCAGACAAGGTTTATGTTAAGCTTTTTGTTTTTCAGCATATCAACCGCGCGAAGTATCGCCGCAAGACTTGCGCGGTCATCGAGCGCGCGGGCGGAGAAGAAGTTTTCGCGAAGTTTTAAGGGCTCGTTTGCAAAAACGACGGGGGTTCCGATTTCGACGGATGAAGTATCGTCCTCATCGCCGATGTCGATGTAGAAGCCCGTCATCAAATCTACGGAGTCGAGGTGTGGGGGAACGGATGTTATAACACCGCGTCGCGGCGGGTCGGAAAGGACGATGACCTCCTGTGCGGGAAGAATTCTCGTGTCAACGCCGCCAAGTGCGGTGAATTTCAGAAAGCCTTCCTTTGTTGTTCCTGTGACTACAAGACCTATCTCGTCTATGTGCGCATCTAAAAGAAGTGTTTTTGCGCCTCTTTTTGATGCGCGCCTTATGCCGTAGACGTTTCCAAAAGAATCAATTTCGGTTTTTTCAAAAAAACGCGACATAAGACTTTGCACGGGTTTTGAAGCAGAATGTTCAAACCCGGACGGTGACGGATGAGCATTGAGTTTAGTTATAATTGAAAATATATCCAAGGCTACACTCCCCCTTTTCGGTTTAAGTATAGCACAGTTTTCTTGATTTTCAAGATGTTTTTCTGCTTATTTTTCCAAGAGTGACATCCGTATAATAAAAGCTCAGTATTTCGTCATATTTCTTGCCTTCAAGAGCCATTGCACGTGCGCCGTACTGGCTCATTCCGACACCGTGTCCGTAGCCGAGAGTGGTAAAGACGAGAGACCCGTCCGTGTATGCAAATTTAAAGTTTGCGCTTTTAAGACCGAAAAGCGAACGAAGCTCACTCCCTTTTATGTTCACACCGCCGACGGAGAGCGTCATTATGCTTCCTGCATCCGTTCTTGAAATATTCGTTATCCAGTTTTCGGGGTTTTTGTCAAACACCGCATCCTTGTGTTTTTCAAGGAATTTTTCTTTGAATTCTTCGGGCGGGAGCTTTACCTCCTCTTTGAAATGCGGAGAATCCTCATCACCTGTGCTTTTTACGCTTTTAAGATACGGCGCGTCGCCACCCCAGATGTCCTTTGCGTTTTCTGTCATGCCCGATGAGGTTGAGTGAAACACGGCGCTTATCGGCTCGTTGTCATAGAGGAGAATCTCACCGTCCGTCTCTTTCACGGCACGACTGATTTTTTCAGTATATTTTTCGCTGTTGTCGTTCCACGCCGCGGCAAAAGAGGAAAGGGGGCTGTATGCCTTGCAATGTGCTGGGTCAGAGCATACAGCAGCGCCGGAATGTTCGGCGGAAGGTGGGGAGGTCAGCTTTTTCATTGTGTATGTGCGCGCGGCGACTGCCTGTGCTTTGAGTGCCTCTTCGGGAAAGAGCGCGGGCATCTCTGCGGCAACCACACCACGGAGATACTCGTCGAGAGGAAGGTTCTCTACCGTTCCGTTGTTGTTTAAAGTGACCGTGACGGAGGCATCTGTTGTGCCGTTTGAGCCTTGCACCGTCGGGAGCGGAAGCTCGGGGATTGTGTCGCCGTGGTTGCGGAGGGCAAGGAGCGGTATGGTGAACACAAATATCCACAGAAGAAAACAAACCGTGAGGAACCGTTTCATAGCATAAACTTCCTTTCAAAGCATTGACTAATCAGCGCAAATAATATAAAATAGGAGTATTATTTTATGGGAGGGCATAGATATGTCCAAGGCAAAGCTTATAGACAGTACAAGCTTTATAAAAAACATATGCGAAGGCTATGGAGAAAATAACTTTATAAGCCCCGAAATTTTAAATAATCCAAACGTCAAGCGCGGTCTCCGAAATCAGGATGGCACGGGCGTTCTTGCCGGTGTAACAAAAATCGGAAGTGTTCAGGGTTATAAGATGGTTGACGGTGAGCGCGAACCGGTTGACGGCGTTCTTACATACCGCGGTTACAGCGTCTCTGAAATCATAGACAGCATTGACCGCGAAGACCGCTTCGGCTTTGAGGAGGTTGTATATCTTCTCCTCGTCGGCAGGCTTCCCGGCAAGAGCGAACTTGAAGAGTTTAACGATATGCTTGCTCACCACAGAAATCTTCCGCCGAATTTTACGGAGGATATGATTATAAAAGCGCCGAGCTCAAACGTTATGAACAAAATCGCACGAAGCGTTCTTGCACTTTATTCGTTTGACGACAACCCCGACGACACATCACTTGAAAATATGATGCGCCAGTCTCTCGACCTTATCGCAAGACTTCCGATGATTGCGGCGCAGGCATATCAGGTCAAGCGCCATTATTACGAGAAAAAGAGTATGCACCTGCACGTTCCGCCGGATAACCTTTCGGGAGCCGAGATGCTTCTCTACTGTATGCGTTCAAACCGCAAGTATACGGATGAAGAAGCAAAACTTCTTGATAAGTGCCTTATCCTTCATGCCGAGCACGGCGGCGGTAACAACTCTGCATTCACCACCCGCGTTCTCTCCTCTTCCGGAACAGATACATATTCTGCAATTGCGGCATCTCTCTGTTCGCTCAAAGGCCCGCTTCACGGCGGCGCAAATAAGCGCGTTGTTGAGATGATGGAAGATATCAAGAAGAACGTAAAGAACTGGAAGAGCGACGACGAAGTAAGTGAGTATATCGCAAAAATAATCCGCAAAGAAGTCGGCGACAGAAGCGGCAAGATTTACGGTATGGGCCATGCGGTTTACACGCTTTCTGACCCGCGTGCCGCAATTCTCAAAAAGCACGCAAAGAACCTTGCGGCAAAGAACGGCTTCCTTGAATACTTTGAGCTTATCGAGGCTGTCGAGAGGCTCACGCCGGATGTTTTCCGTGTCGTGAAGAATTCATCAAAGCCGCTCTGCGCGAATGTCGATATGTACTCGGGCCTTGTTTATGAAATGCTCAACATCCCGCACGATTTATACACACCCATTTTTGCCGTTGCGCGCGTTGCGGGTCTTTGTGCGCACCGCATAGAAGAGATTATGACGGGCGGAAGAATTATTCGACCGGGTTATAAGTGCATTTCAAAATATACGCCGTATATTGAGCTTTCTGACAGATAAACTAAAAAGGGTGATTTTAAAAATGAAAAGCAGGTTTTTTCCCGCCCTTTTTGCTCTGCCGGCGACGGCGGGAATCTGTGCGGCATATCTTAAAGCTATGCACATTTCACATAGCGAAGCAGGGGCTTTTGAAGCTATCGTGGGCGAGGCTGCATCTGTCGGCTTTTCGGCAGTCTGCATCATAGCCGTCCTGATGGCACTTGTTGCGGCGTTCATCTTAAAGAACGGTGTTGCGTTTAGAAGCGGGAAAACAGAGGCGGCGGCAAAGGCTGCACTCTCCGTTTGTGCAGTTCTGATTCTTGCATATGCAGGAACTCTTCTTATATCGCTGCGCAACGGTTTTGAAGCAATAACTCTGATTTTGGGGCTTCTTTCCATTTACTGTGCTGTGTCGTTTTTCGTTATGGCAAAACATTCTCTTGCCGTGTGTGATTCGGTGGCATACTGTGTGTGCTCTGCGGTGCCGGTATTCTGGGCGTGTTTTCTGATTGTTATTTCTTTCCGTGAAAAAATTTCAAACCCGATTATTTCGGAGTATGTCACATTGATTTTTGCCTACATTTCCATTCTGCTCTTTGCATACTCCCTTGCGGCGAAGATTCTGGGAAAGAAGAAAACAGGCGTTATGGTTTTTGCCTGTTTTTCGGGATTGTTCTTTATTCTGGTGGAGCTTCTCACACCGCTTTTCCTCATCGGGAAGGTAAATCTTCTGTCGGCTTATTCGGCAAAAGAGCTTCTTGTTCAGGTTGCATTTCTTCTTATGATGCCATCTGTAACAATCCACATTCTCAAAAAATAAATAAAGAGCGTAAGCTTTTCTTTAAGCTTACGCTCTTGTTTCTTTTATTCCTTGTAGTATAAAATTCCGGGCTTTTGCCGCGTCGCTTTCCGAAAGCAGCGGAACTCCGTCAAGCGGGTAGGGAATACCAAGCTCGTGGTATTTTGAAACACCCAGCGTGTGATAGGGAAGAACATCAAGCGCGCGGACGTTTTTCAGCTTTCCGATGAATCTGCCGAGAGCAAGAAGACTCTCGCGGTCGTCGGTTATGCCGGGGACTACAACATGGCGTATCCATACGGGAACATCGCTCTCATCAAGAAAGTGCGCAAATTCGAGAGTTCCTTTGTTTGATTTTCCGCAAAGCTCAATGTGAAAGTCTTCGTCAATGTGCTTTATGTCGAGGAGGACGAGGTCAGTATGTCGGATAAGCTCGCGGAAGCTTTTTTCGTTCTCATATGAAAAGCCCGCGCCCGAGGTGTCAAGGCAGGTGTGAATGCCAAGCTTCTTCGCTTTTGAAAAAAGCTCTGTCACAAAGGAAAGCTGACACATCGGCTCTCCGCCGGAAACCGTTATACCGCCGTTTGAATAAAACGCGCGGTTTTTTTCATACTCTGCTATAATCTCATCTGCCGAAACGGGACGTGTTTTTAAAAACTCCCAAGTGTCGGGGTTGTGGCAATATTTGCAGCGCATAGGGCAGCCCTGAAGAAAAACAACGAATCTGACTCCGGGTCCGTCAACCGTGCCGAAGCTCTCTGTTGAATGGATATATCCTTCTGTCATTGTCTAAATCTTCTCGTGGAAGGTGCGGGAGATTATCTCGTCCTGTTGCTCGCGCGTAAGCTTTATGAAGTTTACGGCGTATCCGCTGACTCTGACGGTGAGCTGAGGATATTTTTCCGGATGCTCCTGCGCATCAAGCAGGGTTTCCTTTGTGAAAACGTTTACGTTCAGATGGTGTCCGCCGCGCTCGGTATATCCGTCAAGCAGCGCGACAAGGTTATCTATCTGGTTTTTCGTTGCAGCCATAATAAAAATCCTTTCTGTTTAAACTTCGTCGGTGTCAAGACCTTCAAACAGGGTAGGGGATGCACACGCACCGCCTATGCAGTCAAGGTCAATATCAATATCGCCCATAAAGACGGCGTCGTCTTTGCCCAGCGCTCCGGGAATAATTGAAAATGTGTTTGAAATACCGTCTTTTGCATCCTTGAACGGAAGCTTTGCGACCGATGCAAGGGAGGCAACCGCACCCTTTGTATCGCGGCGGTGCATCGGGTTTGCTCCCGGAGCAAACGCCTCACCCTGCTTTCTTCCGTCAGGCGTTGCGCCCGTGTTTTTTCCGTAAACAACGTTTGACGTAATAGTAAGAATCGATGTCGTAGGTATGCTGTCGCGATATGTGTGGTTTTTGCGGATGTGGTTTACAAATCTCTGCACTATATCGTATGCCATTTCGTCAACGCGGTCATCGTCATTTCCGTATTTCGGGAAATCGCCTTCGGTTTCATAATCCACGGCAATACCGTTGTCGTCACGGATTACGCGGACCTTTGCATATTTTATCGCAGAGAGTGAGTCTGCAACAACGGAAAGACCTGCAATTCCCGTTGCAAACCAGCGTGTCACGTTCTTGTCGTGAAGCGCCATCTGCAATTTCTCGTAGCAATATTTATCGTGCATATAGTGGATGATGTTGAGAGTGTTCACATATACTCCCGCAAGCCACTCCATCATAGCGTCGTATTTTTCCATAACCTCGTCATAGTCGAGATATTCCGAGGTTATCGGGCGAAACTTCGGTGCGACTTGTTTTTTAGTAATCTCGTCAACGCCGCCGTTTATTGCATAAAGGAGACATTTTGCAAGATTTGCGCGTGCACCGAAGAACTGCATTTCACGGCCGAGCTTCATCGAGGAAACACAGCAGGCTATCGCGTAGTCGTCGCCGTGAGAAATGCGCATAAGGTCATCGTTCTCATATTGGAGAGACGAGGTTTCAATAGACATTTTAGCACAATAACGCTTGAAGTTTAAAGGAAGCCGCGGCGACCAGAGAACCGTGAGATTGGGTTCGGGCGCAGGACCGAGGTTTTTGAGCGTGTGGATGTATCTGTACGACATCTTCGTAACGAGATGACGGCCGTCTGTTGCAATGCCGCCGATTGATTCCGTAACCCACTGCGGGTCGCCCGAGAAAAGAGCATTGTATTCGGGCGTTCTTGCGAATTTGATGAGGCGGAGCTTCATTATGAAATGGTCCACCATCTCCTGAATTTCCTTTTCGGTATACCTGCCAAGCTTTATATCGCGCTCGGCATAAATGTCAAGGAA
>JAFYPW010000024.1 GCA_017559985.1 Oscillospiraceae bacterium
ATACTGACGTATTGCAGGATTTTTTTGTGAGCTGTTCGCGGTAAATCACCGGCCAAAACCGGTTTCTCCCTAAGTTGCACCGCCGAACGGCGGTGCTTTCTTCTTTTCAAAGCTTTTTTATTGTTTCTATGAGCTTTTTCGCTATTCCCGCAACATACTTTGATGTGAGCGCCTCATATCCCCCTTCGTCAAACGCGTTTTGAGTGGGATAGCACCCTTCACAGTCGTTTACGCAACAGGCGGGGCTGATTCTGCGTTTTTATCAAGCTTTCTTTTTGCGAAAAAATAAAGAATTATAAGACCTATAAACGCCGATATCCAGGATATCGGATATGAGAGGTATAAAACCTCAAGCTTCTTTACCGCTTCAAACGCCGTGAATATCCAGAGAATCCTTATTGCGCATGAGCCGATGATGTTCATAACCATTGTTGAAACAGAATATCCCATACCGCGAAGCACGCCTATCATAACGGACATGAGTCCATTAAATCCATAGCAGCATCCGACAAGGTAAAGTCGTTTTATTCCGACTGCAAGAGCCGCCGCGTCATCCGGGATATATATTTTAAGAAGATTTTCGCCGAGTGTAAACGAAACAAGGCAGATGATAACCTCAAAAATGCCCACCAATGCAAACGAGTTTTTTAAAATCTTTCCGATTCTGTCATAATTTTTCGCACCAATATTCTGACTTACAAAGGCAAGGGCTGACTGTTGCAGTGAGTGGAACATAATATAATAGAATCCGCCGATATTTGCCGAAGCGGTGTTGCCCGCAAGAACAACTGACCCAAAGGCATTTACATTCGCCTGGACTATTACGTTCGAAACGGAGAAAATACTCGACTGAATTCCTGCCGGAAGCCCGATTCGCATAATTTCAAGAAGCTGCGTTTTATGTATTCTGAGCTTTTTGAAAGAAAGCTTTGTTTCGTCCTCGTCACTTATAAGAACATACAAAATTGCAACCGCCGTAAAAATCTGAGAAATGACGGTGGCAACAGCAACACCTTCCGCACGCATTTTACAGACGATGACGAAAAACAGGTTCAGGACAACATTGATAATACCCGATATTGTTATTATATAAAGCGGGCGCTTTGTGTCGCCTTTCGCCCTTACTATTGCCGAACCGAAGGTGTAGATAAGAACCGGAACTTTTCCGGCAAAGACAATCTGCATATATAATTTTGCCTGCGCCATAATATCGGCGGGGACCTCAATCATACGAAGCAGAGGAGCTGCAAAGACTATTCCGAAAACTGAAATTAAGATACCGCCAAAAACGCTTATCAGCATCGCGGTGTGAACGGTTTTTTGTGCGTCCTCCTTGTTCTTTGCACCAAGTGCACGGCCAAGAACAACGCTGACACCTATCGAAAGTCCCGTAAAAAGGTCGAGAATAAGTGTTGTGAGCGAACCTGACGCTCCAACCGCAGCAAGCGCATCCGCACCGGCATATCGACCGACAACGACTATATCCGCCGCGTGATAAAGCCTCTGCAATATACCCGTCAGCACAAGCGGGAGAGCAAACTTTAACAGATTGAAAAAAAGAGACCCTTCAAGCATGTTAACATTTTTAGTTTTTGTAGCCAAAGCCTTCATCCCCTTCGCGTTAATTATAGCAAAAAGAGATGATAAGTAAATGGAAAAATTGTAACTATATGGACTTTTCCTAACTCTTTCATTGAAAAACCCAGTCAAATATGCTACAATACCGACAAGGAGATGGTTTTTATGTTTGGGAGTATGGAAAATTTAAAACTTAATTATATTTCCCAAGGACGCGCGAAAACAAACAAGAACAGAATTCGAAAAACAAACGGAATCATCATCAGAAGAAACGGCGCGGGCATTTACAGGTTTGAAGACAGAGAAATTATAACCCGTAAAAATGAGATGATTTTTATCCCGAAGGATATCCCATATCAGTTTGAAACCCTCCCCGGAGAAGATTGTCTGAGCCTGTCAATTGCTTTCGAAGCAGATTTTAAAGACCCCGAGCCTATGTTTTTTTCTCTCCGGAACTTCACAGAATTAGAATTTATCTGCAACCACCTTGCTCCGCTTTGGAACCTTGGCACGCACGCAGAAAAATACAAATGTCTTTCTCTTTTCTACGGACTTATTGCTTATCTCACGAGTACGGAAGCGCTTGATTATTCAGACAAGAAGAGATTAAAAACCATTGAACCCGCAATAAATTATCTTAAAAAACACATATTTGATTCTTCCCTCTCCGCAGAAACACTTCATCTTTTATGCGGAGTTTCCGACACTTATTTCCGGAAAATATTTATAGCAAACTTTAACACCACTCCACAGAAATACATCATTTCAAAACGTCTGTCACAGGCGATGTCCGTAATAGACAGCGGCCACTTTTCAACAGTTAGTGACCTTGCCATATCAGTCGGTTATCGCGACCCGCTCTATTTCAGCCGTGCTTTCAGAAAAAAGTATGGTCTTTCGCCGAGCGAGGCTGCAAAGCAATAAAAAAACACACCCGATAGGGTGTGTTTTTTTATTGCTGTTATTATCTGCCTTCCTGCATTTCCTTTACAGATTCCAGAACTGCATCTGCCATATAGATGAGCTGTTCTTCGCTGAGTCCGTAAATCGGGAGATGTGTAAATCTCTTGTAGAATACTTCTTCGCAATTCGGGCAAGTTGCTGCAATAGCATCTTCGTCATAGCCGCCGAGTTTTTTGAGAATGTCAAATCTGTAAAGCGGGCCGAAGTGAGGAATCTGAGTTACACCCTTTGCTTCAAGCTTCTGTTTGAGTGTCTGGATATCTCCACCTGCCTTTGCAGGGTCAATCTCCAAAAGGTAGAGGTGGAACGACGGCTTAATGTCGTCATTTCCGAGGTCCTGCGGGATGATTGCATCGTTTTCGGCAAAGCGCTTCGTGAGATATTCAGCTGCTGCGCGACGCTCTGCAAGAATTTTATCATTTCTTGCTATCTGAAGCGAAAGACCAAGACCCTGAATTTCAGTTGTTGAAGAGTTTGTAGCAACTGAATAACCGTACTTTCCGGTAATCGGAGAGATGTCATAGAGCCAGTGCTTAATCTTCTTTGTGAAGTCAAGACCGAGGAATCGGGCAAGTTTCATCTGCGGCTTCATAGCTTCTACGTTTGTATGTACAATACCGCCTTCGCCGAAGGAGGTGATGTTCTTTACCTCGTGCATACTGAATGCACCGAAGTCGCCGATTGTGCCGACCTTTTTGCCCTTATACTCTGCACCAAAGCCGTGTGCAGCATCTTCAAGAACGAGAAGATTGTGCCTCTTTGCAATTTCCATAATCGGATCCATATCAACAGGATATCCGCCGATATGTACCGGAACAATCATCTTTGTTTTGTCGGTGATCTTTTTCTCGATATCGTTGGGGTCCATATTGAGAGTCTTCGGGTCAACGTCTGCAAAAACAACCTTTGCACCGACAGAGAGCGGGTATGCCATGGTTGCGATAAATGTGATTGCAGGAACAATGACCTCATCCCCTGCTTTCAGGTTTGCATATTTATATGCAATCTCAAAGCCGGATGTTGCATTCGCAACAAAAAGAGTCTCATCAACGCCAAGATATTTTGCAGCATCAGCTTCTGCCTTCTCAACCCTGTCGCCAAGAGAGAGCTTTCCGGGAGGTGTTGAAATATCGGAAAGTGCAAAAATCTTCTTTTCAATTTCTGCAATAGCCTTGTCGTATTCTTCTCCCTCACCCTGCATAAGGAATTTAATTACTGCCATAAGGTCTTCTGCGTTGTAGTTTTCACCTACTGCCGCCCACGGAACTTTTGTCGCTCCGGTATTATACCTAAAATCCGAGTTTTTCTTAGCCATTTCGATTCTCCTTATTCGATAAATTTACGCAGTGTGCATAGCGGTAAATCCGCCCTTCATTTTTCTTCCGCGCATAATCTACTAGAATTTATTATATAGTGTAAAAATTCGAATGTCAACAAAAGAAGGGAAAATAACTCAAAAATGAGTGAAATTTTTCTCATTTTTGAGTTATTGTCAATTATGCATTATATTCCATTCCACAACGGATTGCTTTGAGGTTGATTTCAAGAAGGTTCGCGCGCTTTGCGGAAACTACTTTTTTAAGTGAATCCTCAATGTTGTCTGTGCGCATTCCGCTTTCGCTTAAAAGCTTACCTGTGATAATCATATTTGCAAGTGTCGGCGCATCCATAGCCTGTGCAAGCTGTGTTGCCGGGATATAGAAAACCTTTACGTCATCTCTCTTTACCTTGCGCTCGATGAGTGTTGAATCAACGAAAATCATTCCGCCGGGAACAACTGCATCTTCATACTTATCAAGTGAAGGAAGATTCATAGCAACAAGAATATCGGGGTTTGAAACGATCGGTGAGCCTACCGGATCATCAGAGAGGATAACACTGCAATTTGCAGTGCCGCCGCGCATTTCAGGGCCGTATGACGGGAGCCAGCTGAGCTGTCTGCCTTCGAGAAGCCCTTTATATGCAAGAAACTTTCCTGCAAAAAGGATACCCTGACCACCAAAGCCTGCCAAAAGCAACTGTGTTGTCATAATTACTTCTCCTCCTTCTGTGCGCTCTTATCCTTATAAACGCCTAGCGGATAGTAAGGAATCATTTTCTCGTCAATCCATTCAAGCGCCTTCTGCGGTGTCATACCCCAGTTTGTCGGGCATGAGGAAACAACTTCGATAAGTGAAAATCCCTTTCCTTCCACCTGGTTTTTAAACGCTTTGAGAATCGCCTTGCCTGCCGCCTTTACGTTCTTTACATTATTGACAGCAACGCGCTCGATATATTCCGGGCCGTCAAGAGTTGAGAGCATTTCGCTTACTCTTATCGGATAACCTGCCGTTGTTACGTCGCGGCCGTACGGTGATGTCTGTGTGACCTGACCGGGAAGTGATGTCGGAGCCATCTGTCCGCCCGTCATACCATAAATTGCGTTATTTACGAAAATAACAGTGATATTTTCGTTCCTTGCAGCGGCGTGAACAGTTTCCGCCATACCGATTGATGCAAGGTCACCGTCACCCTGATATGTAAAGATAACATTCTCAGGGAACGCGCGTTTAAGGCCTGTTGCAACAGCCGGAGCGCGGCCGTGAGCCGCCTCAACCATATCGCAGGCAAAATAGTCATATGCCATAACAGAGCATCCGACAGGTGCAACACCTATCGTCTTACCCTCAACACCGAGCGTATCAAGTGCTTCCGCAACAAGGCGGTGAATTATGCCATGGGTGCAACCCGGGCAGTAGTGAAGCGGGGCATCTGTAAGGCTTTTCGGTTTTTCAAATACTACCATCAGTTGCTACCTCCTTTAACTTCGCGGATTTTTGCGAGAACCTCTTCCGGAGTCGGAATCATACCGCCAACGCGGTTGCAAAGCTCAACGGGCTTCTTGCACTCTGTTGCAAGGCGGATATCTTCGATCATCTGACCCATAGAAAGCTCAACGCTGATGAAAGCCTTTACCTTATCGGCAGCTGCACAGAGCGCCTCCTTCGGGAACGGCCAGAGCGTAATCGGGCGGATCATACCAACCTTTATGCCCTCTTTTCTTGCCGCAACAACTGCATTCTTTGCAACGCGGGCAGCGATACCGAAAGCGACGACGCAATACTCTGCATCATCCATCATAAAGCTTTCGTATCTTGCTTCGTTTGCTTCAATAACCTTATATCTCTCATAGCGCTCAATATTCTTCTGTTCAAGCTCTTCGGGCTTTAAGTAGAGAGAGTTTATGATGTTATGTTCGCGCTTCATTTCGGTTCCGGTAACTGCCCAGGGCATATCGACTGTATTGATATTCTCCTCAGGAAGCTCGACCGGCTCCATCATCTGACCCATCGTACCGTCAGCGAGAAGCATTGCGGGCATACGGTATTTTTCTGCAAGCTCAAACGCGAGCGCCGTCATATCTGCCATTTCCTGAACGGACTCGGGAGCGAGAACGATGAGGCGATAGTCGCCGTGTCCGCCGCCCTTGGTGGACTGAAAATAGTCAGACTGTGACGGCTGAATGCCGCCGAGTCCCGGACCGCCGCGCTGTACGTTTACGATAAGTGCGGGAAGGTCTGCACCTGCGATGTAGGATATACCCTCCTGTTTAAGAGAGATACCCGGGCTTGAAGAAGAGGTCATAACGCGTTTGCCTGTACCGGCAACTCCGTAGACCATATTGATAGCGGAAATTTCGCTTTCTGCCTGAAGGAAGGTTCCGCCGATTTTGGGCATTCTTTTTGCCATATATGCCGCGACTTCTGTCTGCGGTGTTATGGGATAGCCGAAGTAATGACGGCAGCCGGCACGGATAGCGGCTTCCGCAATCGCCTCGTTACCTTTCATCAAAACTTTTTCTGCCATTTCTTTACACCTCACCTTTCTACCGTGATTACACAATCGGGGCACATAGTTGCACAGAATGCGCAACCGATGCATTTTTCCTGATCAGTTATCTCGGCGGGAGAATGTCCCTTTTTATTGATTTTGTCACTTGCAAGAGCAATGATTCCCTTAGGACACGCGCTTACACAAAGACCGCAGCCTTTGCAGATGTCCGTCAAAAACGTTACCTTAGCCATAACAAATCTCCTTATCTAAAATATTTTACTTTGAAGTTTTAAGGAAAATACTTCCGGAAGCTTCTGCGCAATCCCTTCTTCCGCAGTGGTAAAACGTAGCGGAAGTCCGGATATGCGGGAAAGCTCCTGCGCCTCGGCATATGTTTTCAAAACATCCTCTGCCGTTGTTTCCCTTCCTATATTTGAGTTATTTACGATTCCCGTGAATTTAAGGTGGGACGCGCATTCTATCTCGCGCAAAACTTCAAGCGCTTCACTTGCCGTTCTTGTCAACGGGCGGTAGAAATTTGCAACAAAGAACATATCATAATTGTTCTCGTCGGCAATTGCGGGCGCAAAACGGCCGAGTGCATATGCGCCGCGGTCGTCCCCGCCTATATCCATTATAACATACTTTTCGCGGCTTTGCACGAGACCGTAAACCTCCGACGGCATTGACGGAAGGTCAACGCTCGTGTTTGCAAACGGAAGGGCTATCACCTCAACACCCGCGTCTTCAAGCTCTGAAAGGCTGTCTTTCGTTCTGAAATACGGGTTCACTATATCAATATCGGCGATGCTTACGGGAAATCCGTTCTTTCGAAGATGAAGTGCGTAGTTTACGGCAATATTCGTCTTCCCGCTGCCATAGTGTCCGCAGAAAAGAGTTATTCTCTTTACAGTGTTATTGTCCAATTGAACTTATCCTCGCATTCGCCCCACTGAATACCTGTTATGGTATCGTAAAGCTTCTGGCTTACCTCGCCGATTGTGTTGTTGTTGATGAGCATAACGTCATCCTTATAACGAAGTTTGCCGACAGGAGAAATAACAGCCGCGGTACCGGAGCCGAAGCACTCTTCAAGCTTTCCGCTCTTCTGTGCTTCAATAAGTTCATCAACACTTATCTTTCTCTCCTCAACCTCGTAGCCCCAGGACTTGCAGACCGCGATTACAGAGTTTCTTGTAATACCCGGAAGAATGCTGCCGGAAAGCTCGGGAGTTACAATCTTTCCGTCAATCTTGAAGAAAATATTCATAGCGCCGACTTCTTCAATATATTTTCTTTCAACGCCGTCAAGCCAGAGAACCTGTGAATAGCCATCGTCGTGTGCCTTCACCTGAGCTGCAAGAGAGGCTGCATAGTTTCCGCCTGTCTTTGCAAAGCCGATGCCTCCCTTTACAGCGCGGACATAATCGTCCTCAATCCAGATTCCGACAGGAGCAAGACCGCTTGCGTAGTATGCACCCGACGGAGAGAGGATGATGATGAAAAGGTATGTTTTTGACGGTGCAACACCTAAAAACTCGTCTGTTGCGATAATGAACGGGCGGATGTAAAGCGATGTGCCGGGGGCTGTGGGGATCCAGTCCTCATCAACCTTGACAACCGCCTTGCAGGCTTCAACGAAGAGCTCTTCCGGAAGTTCCGGGATGCAGAGGCGCTTGTTTGTGGCATTCGTTCTCTTTGCGTTCATATCCGGGCGGAAAAGGCGTGTCTTGCCGTCACGGCCCTTGTACGCTTTAAGACCCTCGAACATTTCCTGACCGTAATGGAAAACCATTGCAGACGGGTCAAGTTCAAGCTTGCGGTACGGCTCAATTCTGCCGTCATGCCAGCCGCGCCCCTCAGTATAGTTCATAATGAACATATGGTCAGTAAAGACCTTGCCAAAGCCAAGCTTTGACTCGTCAGACGGACGTGCTTTCGGGCTGGTTGTCTTTGTTACAGGAAAATTGTACATAACATTCACTTCTCCTTTTTATATGAATTATTTTTTACAGCTTATTTCTCTGTATCTTTCCGCTTACCGTCTTCGGAAGCTCGTCACGGAAGACGACAAGACGCGGATACTTATACGGAGCCGTGTGCTCCTTGACATAGGTCTGGATTTCGCGTTTGAGTTCCTCTGTCGGTTCTGTTCCCTTTGTCAGAACGATGCTTGCCTTGACTATCTGCCCTCTTACCTCATCGGGAGCAGCAGAAACGCCACATTCAAGAACATAAGGAAGCTCCATAATAACGCTTTCAATCTCAAACGGACCGATACGGTAGCCTGATGACTTGATAACATCATCAACTCGGCCGACGTACCAGAAGAAGCCGTCTTCATCTCGCCATGCAGTATCGCCTGTATGGTAATAGCCATCGTGGAGAACTTCGCGTGTTTTTTCCTCGTCGCGGTAATATCCACGGAAGAGGCCGCACGGAAGTCCGTCTTTTACGTTGATTACGATTTCGCCCGTCTCACCGACTGCAACCTGCTCGCCGCGGTCGTTGACAAGCTCAACATTATATATCGGCGCAGGCTTACCCATAGAACCGATCTTGTGGGGAGCGCCTACCATATTACCGATAATCATTGTGCTCTCGGTCTGACCAAAACCTTCGATTATCTGTAATCCCGTTGCTTTTTCAAATTGCTTGTAAACCTCAGGGTTGAGTGCCTCGCCTGCTGTTGACATATGCTTTACGGATGAGAAGTCATACTGTGAAATATCTTCCTTAACAAGCATACGGAGCATTGTTGGCGGTGCGCAGAAGGTTGTTATATTGTGGCGCGCAAACATCGGAAGAATTTCCTTTGCATCGAAGCGGTCAAAGTCGTAGACGAATATCGCCGCCTCGCAAAGCCACTGACCGTAGAGCTTACCCCACATGGACTTTGCCCAGCCGGTGTCGGAAATAGTGAAGTGGAGTCCGTCAGGGTCAACATTGTGCCAGTATTTTGCAGTGTGGAAGTGCCCGAGCGGATACTTGTGGCTGTGTGCCGCAATCTTCGGATAGCCTGTTGTTCCTGATGTGAAGAACATAAGAAGAAGGTCATCTCCACAGGGAGAGTCTTCGCTCCGCTCAAAGTGTGAGCTGTAAAGCGGATATTCCTCAGAAAAGGTTCTCCAACCGTCGCGCTCACCACCGACAAGGATTTTATTGATGAGTTCGGGACACGTTTTTGCCGCTTCATCTACCTGTGCAGCGCACTCACCGTCTGACGTGCAGAGGATTGTGTTGACGCCTGCGGCCTGGAAGCGGTATTCAAAGTCGTGAACCTGAAGCTGGTTTGTAGCAGGAATGGCTATTGCACCGAGCTTATTAAGACCTATCATTGCATACCAGAACTCGTAATGGCGTTTTAAAACCAACATAACGCGGTCGCCTTTTTTAATTCCGAGAGACTTGAAGTAGTTTGCGCAACGTGCCGACTCGCGCTTTACGTCAGCAAATGTTATGCGACGCTCGACTTTGTTTTTGTCGATATGGAGCATCGCAAGCTTTTCGGGCTCGCGCTCGGCAAGTTTATCCACAAGGTCAAATGCAAAGTTGAAGTTCTCGGTGTTCTTGAACTCTATCTTTGTGGGTGTTCCCTTTTCGTTCTCTTCTACTGTTATATAGCTATGATAAATTCTTTCCTTTGTATCGCGCTTTATCTCGCGGGAGTCTGAAATCGCCTTTGTGGGAGTAAGCTCAGGAATCGGCTCTCCGGTGGGATTTAAAACTATTGCATAGAAAACGCAGTCACGACCGTTAACGGCTATCATACCGTGCGGCGTGTTACTGTCAAAGTATATGCTGTCACCGGGACCGAGAGTCTCACGGTGCTCGCCTATCTGAACCATGAGGTTACCTTCGACGACGATGTCACATTCCTGACCGTCGTGTGTGGTGAGCTCGATATCCCTGTTCTGCGCCTCGGGATCATATGCGCTTCTTACATAGAGCGGCTCTGCAATTCTGTTCTGAAAAGCATACGCAAGGTTATAGTATGTCATACCGTGCGCATTTGCTATTTCCTGACCGGAGCCGTTGCGCGTAATGGTAAATGATTTAAGCGTCGGGCTGTGACCTTCGATAATGTCGGTTACATTGACACGAAGCGCAAGCGCACAGCGATAGAGGAACGCAAAGTTTAAGTCCTGCTTTCCCTCTTCACAAAGAATATACTCCTCGGCTGTAACATCGGTCTTCTCTGCCATTTCGGCAGGAGTTAATCCCTCTATCTCGCGAAGCTCGCGGATACGGGACGCCATCTCCTGAATTTTGTAATCAAGTCCTGATATAGGTTGCATATCACGCCATCCTTTCACGGAACGAATTAAAAAGCACTCGTCCCAAAGCTGATAATCTTTGAGACGAGTGTCGAATTTCAATACACCCGCGGTACCACTCAAATTGCGCACTCCGCGCCACTCAGACTCAAACAAGCCTTATGCTTTTACGCAGCAATCACGGAAAGGTTCTACTCGTCTTAAAACAAGACTTTCTTCCTCTCAGCTCAGAAGCTACAGACGCAAGAAGCAAACCGATAGTTCTCACCGACCACTATCTCTCTGAAGGACTGCACACCCGCGCTCTCTTCGTCAACGCCTTTATATTCATCTGTGGTTAATTATATATCAACCATCAAGCTTTGTCAATACCTATTTACGGCATATTACGAGATTTTCTGCGCTTTTCACGCACTTTATCAGAGCTTATTTCTCTGGATTTTTCCGCTGATTGTCTTCGGGAGCTCGTCGCGGAACACAACAAGACGCGGATACTTATACGGCGCAGTATGCTCCTTGACGTAGTTCTGGATTTCCTTCTTCAACTCCTCGGTCGGCTCTGTTCCCTTGGTAAGCACAACGCTTGCCTTGACTATCTGACCGCGAAGCTCATCGGGAGCTGCCGAAACACCGCATTCAAGGACATACGGAAGCTCCATGATAACGCTTTCAATCTCAAACGGACCGATGCGGTAGCCGGATGATTTGATGACGTCGTCGATACGGCTGACATACCAGAAGTAGCCGTCCTCATCGCGCCACGCGGTGTCACCCGTGTGATACATACCGTCACGCATACATTCTTCCATCTTCTCTTCGTCGTTGACATACTGTCTGAAAAGTCCGACAGGTGTGCCCTTGTCAAGACGGACAACGATTTCACCAACTTCACCGTTTGCAACAGGGTTGCCATCCGGGTCAACGATATCAATATCGTACTGCGGAGAAGCTTTTCCCATTGCTCCGACGCGCGGTGTTGTGCCATAGAGGTTTGCGATGGCAAGTGTTGTTTCGGTCTGTCCGAAGCCCTCCATTATTTTAAGCCCCGTCGCCTTTTCAAATTGTTTATAGACCTCGGGGTTAAGTGCCTCGCCCGCCGTTGTCATATGGTGGATTGAGGAAAGGTCATATTTTGAAAGATCTTCCTTTATGAACATACGCAGCATTGTCGGCGGTGCGCAGAATGTTGTGATGTTGTATTTTGCAAACATCGGAAGAATCTCATTTGCAGAGAAACGGTCAAAGTCGTAAACAAACACCGCGCCTTCACAAAGCCACTGACCGTAGAGCTTGCCCCAGAGAGACTTACCCCAGCCTGTATCGGAGATTGTGAAGTGAAGCCCGTCGCGCTCGCAGCAATGCCAGTATTTCGCCGTCACAAAATGGCCGAGACCGTATGTGTGCTTGTGCTCAACCATCTTCGGGTTTCCTGTTGTGCCCGAGGAGAAGAACATAAGCGCCGGCTCATCACCGCACGGAGTATCGTCGTTTCTTTCAAAATTGCTTGAATAGAGCGGATATTCACTGTCAAAATCGTGCCAGCCGTCGCGCTTTCCTCCGACAAGAACAAGAGTCTCAACGCTTGGACACTTCTTTGCAGCAACTTCCGCAATCTCTGCCGTACCGTCATCCGCTGTACATACGATTGCCTTTACATTTGCAGCTTCATAGCGATATACGAAATCGTGGTCTTTAAGCTGATGCGTTGCAGGAATTGCAACTGCACCGAGCTTATGAAGCGCAACCATAGCAAACCAGAACTGATAATGACGCTTCAATACCAGCATAACGCGGTCGCCTTTTCTGATGCCGAGCGATGTAAAGTAGTTTGCGCATCTGGCGCTCTCACGCTTGATATCCTCAAAGGTAAAGCGGCGTTCAGTCATATCCTTTGCAACATGCAGCATTGCAAGCTTGTCGGGTGTCTTCTTTGCAATTTCGTCAACAACATCAAATCCGAAATTGAACGAATCTGTGTTCTTGAACTCGATTTTTTCAAGAACACCCGGCTCACTCTCCGTGCATTCCACAAACTTTTCACACACAAGTCGTGTCTGCGGACGTAGAGAAGCCACGCTTTCGCGAACCTCTTCTTCCCGGACATCCTCACCCGGCAAAACGACTGCACAGAACACACAGTCCTCACCGTTTACGGCAATCATTCCGTGGGGGGTGGAGCTGTTGTAGTAGATGCTGTCACCCTCGTTTAAAACTTCTGTATGTGTACCCACCTGAACTTTGAGCGAACCCTTGATGATAAGGTCAAACTCCTGTCCGCTGTGCTTGGTAAGGTGTATAGGCTTATTCTGTGCCTCTTCTGAATATTCGTATCTTACCCAATACGGTTCTGCAATTTTATTTTTGAATTTCGGAGCAAGGTTTGAGATTACGATTCCGTCTTCCTTTGCAGTTTCCTGACCTTTGCCCTTTCGCGTTACGGTATAGGAGGAAAGGTGTGCAGTGCGACCTTCTAAAAGCTCTGTAAGCTCAATTCCGAAGGCAAGCGCGCACTTGTGGAGGAAAGTGAACGGCATATCTGCCGCACCGTTTTCATAGTCTGAATATTCTTTAAGTGTTACTTCGGTTTTTTCCGCCATCTGAGAATCCGTCATTCCCATAACCTCACGCATTTCGCGGATACGGGCGGCAACCTCAGAAAGCTGTGTCATAGTTTTTTCTTCTCTCATGGCTGTTTCTCCTTTCAAATTAAAAAACATATAAGATTTTTAATTGAATAACAAAGACTCGTCTCAAAGCTTTTATCCTTTGAGACGAGCCGAATAAACTATATCCGATACCCGCGGTACCACTCAATTTGCGCTTTACGCGCCACTCAGGCTCAAACAAGCCTTATGCATTAACGCAGCAATCACGGAAAGCGTCTACTCATTTTCAAAACTTTCGGGCTTTCAGCTCAGAAGTGATAGGCAAAAAACATTTCACTGCCGGGATTGCACCGTCCCCGACTCTCTGGAAGCTACCTTGTTTTTCCGTCTTCGTCATAGCCTTTGCTATTCAATTACGTACAGTTTACACCCGTTTTTTCCCTTTGTCAATACTTTTTTATTTATTTTTTAAGACCGAGAATGTTTTCCGATTCTTCACGCATTTTATATTTGAGAATCTTGCCCGCCGCATTCATCGGGAACTCGTCGACAAACAAAAAGTATCTCGGAACTTTATGACGCGCGATTGAAGCGTTTCCAAACTCGCGCATTTCTGCCTCATCGGAAGTTTCGCCCTTGTGCAAAATAATCCACGCACAGCATTCCTCACCGTAACGCTCGTCCGGAACTCCGACAATCTGGACATCGCGCACCTTCGGGTTTGTGAGATAGAATTCTTCAATTTCACGCGGATAGAGGTTTTCACCGCCGCGGATAATCATATCTTTAAGACGTCCGGTTACCTTGTAATAGCCGTCGGGAGTGCGGCAGCAGATGTCTCCGGAATGGAGCCAACCGTCTTTATCTATCGTCTGTGCTGTTGCGTTTGGCATTTTATAATAGCCTTTCATTATGTTAAAGCCGCGCGCAACAAATTCGCCGCTTTCGCCATCCGGAAGCTCTTCTCCCGTCTCGGGGTCTATAATCTTACACTCAACGCCCGGAAACGCGCTTCCGACAGTCTCAACTCGGTGATCAAGGTCTTCATTGACCTCACCCATAGTGCAGCCGGGAGATGCTTCCGTCTGACCGTAAACCGATATGATTTCGCGCATATTCATTTCAACAGAGGCGCGGCGCATAAGGTCCGCCGGACAGTTTGCACCCGCCATAATGCCGGTTCGCATATACGAAAAATCAGTCTTTGCAAAATCGGCGTGATTAAACATCGCAATGAACATCGTCGGAACGCCGTTAAAGCAGGTTATGTGTTCATCATTAACGCATGCAAGCGACGACTTCGGAGAGAAATACGGCATCGGGCAGAGCGTTCCGCCATGGGTCATCATAGACGTCATGGAGAGAACCATACCAAAGCAATGGAACATCGGAACCTGAATCATCATACGGTCAGCCGTCGACAAATCCATACGGTCACCAATCGTTTTGCCGTTGTTTACGATATTTCTGTGTGTAAGCATAACGCCTTTCGGAAAGCCTGTTGTGCCGGAGGTATACTGCATATTGCACACGTCGTCCGGTCGCACCTGCGATGCACGGCGGCGGACCTCCTGCTGCGGAACATCAGCCGCACGGTCAAGGAATTTTTCCCACGTAAGACAGCCCTTCATAGAAAAACCGACGGTTACGATATTGCGCAAAAACGGAAGGTTCTTCGAATAGAGTGCATCACCCGGTTTCATATTCTGAAGTTCCGGACACAGCTCCTCAATAATCTCGCGATAATTTATATCCTTGCAGTCCTCAATCATAACAAGTGTATGTGTGTCAGACTGCTTTAAGAGATATTCAATCTCGTGAATTTTATACGCCGTGTTTACGGTTACGAGAACTGCACCGATTTTTGTAGTTGCCCAGAAAGTGAGAAACCACTGCGGAACATTTGTCGCCCAGATGGCAACGTGGTCTCCGGGCTTTACGCCCACGGAGATAAGCGCTGCGGCAACCTCGTCAACATCGCGACGGAATTGCGCATACGTTCTCGTATAGTCAAGCGTTGTATATTTAAATGCGTACTGGTCGGGATATGTTTCTGCCATAGTATCAAGCACCTGTGAGAAGGTCTTGTCTATGACCTCATATTTTTTCCAGACAAAGGTGCCCGTTTTCTCGCGGTTATAATAAAGCGGGTCGCGCTCCTGCTTCTTGCGGCCGAGCCCCGCCATATAGTTTGTAAAGTGAGTGAGAACTATGTCGGCATCATTTATTTCATCATTCCATGCAACTGAAATAAATCCGTCGTAGTGAAGAGAAGAAAGTGCCGATACAACTTCGCCGACAGGCAAATCACCCTCGCCGATGAGCACGTTTGTACCGTCGCGTCTGTCACCGAGGCGTACATACTTTATATATGCGCCGAGGTTGCGGATGGTGTCTTCCGCGCTTTCCTTTGCCTCAAAATAGGTCTCGCGGACATCCCACGCCGCCGCCATTGAAGCACTTGAAAAATAGTTTATGATATCAATTACGTTCTCCGTAGAGGCAAGGTAATCGGAAGTTGAGAGGAGTATGTTCACGTTCGTCTTCTCAGCACGTCTTAATGCAGGCAAGAGCTTCTCTTCAAGAAGCTTCATCTCCGCTTTTTTCTCTATATGAACAATGACATTCTCAACATTTGCACCGTCTGCCATATCAATATACCTGACAAGAGCCTGTGCTTCCGCCTTATCACCGTCGAGCGGATAAGGATATATAAGCGCGGAAACCGAAAGTCCACGGTTTAAAAGCTTGCGGTTTGCATCGGAAAAGCGACTGCTTCTGAGAATGCTGTCCGCGTGCTGACGGCGCTCGGATTCCGCATCATAAATCTCAAATCCGGAAAATCCGTAGTCATAAGCAAACCGGCACATATCAAGAAATGATGCGCGGTTTACATTTTTTGTAGAAAAGGTGAGTTTCATCTTAGTTCTCCTCAAATACAATCTTATTGAGTGCGTTAATATATGCCCTTATACTTGCGGCAACAATGTCGTTTGAGATGCCATTGCCTGAATAGAGCTTTCCTTTGTTGCGGAGTCGGACAACAGCAGAGCCGAGAGCTTCTTTTCCCTCTGTAACTGCCTGAATCTGGAAATCGTCAAGCTCGTAGTGATAACCAACCGCCTGCTCTATTGCAAGGAATACGGAGTCGATAGGTCCGTCGCCCGTGCTGACGCCGCAAAGCATTTCTTCGCCGCGACGGAGTGTTACCTGCGACATGGAACTTCCGAGATTGGTGCAGTTTGTAGTGTAGCTTTCAAGATGGTATGTCGACGGTGCCTGCATAGCAAAGCTTGCTATAAGCGCTTCAAGCTCTTTTGCGCCAAGCGTTCCCTTTTTTTCGCAAAATTGCACTGCCGCACGATGAACATTCCCGCAATCAGCTTCAGAAAGGTCATAACCGAGAATTGCAGCCGCCTCGCCCACTTCCGAAAGTGTGCTGTCTGCATCAAGCAAAATTTTGCTCTTCTGACTTGCGGGGCTTGCTTCGCCGGCGTCTGCACCTCCAAGCTTTTTGAGAAGGTCTGATACATTTGTATGAACCTGAGTGTTTTTGAGAGATGTGCAAATACCGATTGCCTCGCCGCGTGCAGAAATTGCATCGGAAAGATTTCCTGCAAGAAGCACCTTGTCACCGGTAACAGCACACTTTATTCCGTCCGCCCCCGCTGCAACAGCAGCAAAAGCAGAAGATACTGCCATATTTATATTATCCGAAACCTGAACAAAAACCTTTGCAGCAGCAGACGAAATAATCTCCTTCGTAAGCACCGCAACCTCTTCGGGAAGAGACACGCCTGCGTCATCGCATATTGTAACGATGTTTGCACCGCTCTCCGCCGCGACGGAAACTGCATTTTTGAGAAAAGCAAGTTCTGCACGGGTTGCATCAAGCGCGACAAACTCAACATCGTCGCAAAGCTCCTTTGCATACTTCGTGAGCTCTTCGATCTTTGAAAGCATCTTATCTGCTTTTATATGGTATGTATATTCCATTGAAACCGTTGAGGTGGGAACAACTATCTGGAGACGCGGAAATGCGGCTTCCTTTACACATTCCCATGCGTTTGTAATTTCTTCTTTTGTAAAGCCTGCGGGGATAGCTACAACACTTTCTTTTACAATTGAGGAAATCGTTTTGTAGATAATCGTATCCTCACGAAGATTCTTTATTTCAGCAAGCTCAATCGCATCTGCACCAAGTGCTTCAACTGCCGCTGCAACAGCAGTCTTTTCACGGAACAGAAGCTCCTGCTCACGGCTTTTTGAAAGCTCCTTTAATGTGATGTCCGAAATATAAATCTTGTTCATAGGTATTTCTCCTTTCTGTGTGACGAGTAATAAAAAACACTTTCATCTCTTTTGTTTTAAAGAGACGAAAGCGTTAAACTCAAAATTTAAACCTTCCGCGGTACCACTCTTTTTCATCCTTGACGGATACACTCAGATGCCGACACATCTTGACTCTGTAACGGGAGTTCCCGTCTGCCCCTACTGTAACAACCTTTCACGGCAGCTGCTCCGCGGTGAGTTCTGCAAGCCTTTTCCAATGCCTTGCACCAACCGGCATCTCTCTGTATGGCAAAAGCGCACTACATACTATTCCGCATCATCGCATTTTATTCAATTTAAAGCCATTATACCATTGTGTTTTTTGTTTGTCAACAGCTTTTCAAAATATTTTCAAAGGCATGCTCAAACGCGACATCGCTTTTCTTTTCCCGCTTGGGAGGACCTTTCAAGCGGCCACCCGCATTTCTGATTTTCTTTGCAGTGTGGCGTGCAAGGAGAAGCGCGTCAATGTTTTCCGCTGTATATTCAAGTCCGTCCTGGTTTATGCATCTGGCTCCACGCGAGAGTGCCATGGATGCAAGGCCGTAATCCTGCGTTATCACCACATCTTCCCGCCTTGCAAAATTGACAAGTGCAAAATCCGCACTATCCGCGCCTTTCGGGACAATATGAGTCTCGGCGCCATTTTTTTTAAACATATGTGAGCTGTCGCAGAAAATATGACATTCAATATTGAATTTACGGGAAATTTCAACTGCAATATCCACAACGGGGCAACCGTCTGCATCTATAAGAACACGCATTTTTGCACCTCCTCTCTTTCATTTTAACACAATTATAACTACAAAACAAATTTTATTGATGAATAAAAAATATTTTACCATCAATACTAAATCCGAATAATAAATTTTGGAGGAATTTATATGAGACCGAAAGACCTTATAGATACCCAGGATTTTTCGAAAGCGGAAGTTCTTCACATCATCAACCTCGCACTTGCACTTAAAAAGTGTATAAAGCACGAATACTTCCCGCCGCTTCTGAAAAACAAGACGCTCGGTATGATTTTCCAGCAGAGCTCAACGCGCACCCGTGTTTCTTTTGAAACCGCAATGGAACAGCTTGGCGGCCACGCGCAATATCTCGCTCCGGGTCAGATTCAGCTCGGCGGTCACGAAACAATGGAGGATACCGGTCGCGTTCTTTCCCGACTTACGGACATTCTTATGGCGCGCGTCGACGCTCACGAAACGGTTGTAAAACTTGCCGAGTGCGCAAGTGTTCCGGTGATCAACGGTATGTCTGACTATAACCATCCTACACAGGAGCTCGGTGATGCAATAACAATGATAGAGCATCTTCCGTGCGGAAAGTGCATTGAGGATTGCAAAATCGTTTTCGTAGGTGACGCAACACAGGTTTGCGCATCAACTATGATGATGGCAACTAAGCTCGGTATGAACTTTGTCCAGTTCGGGCCGAAAGGAAAGCAACTCTCAGAGGAGATGCAGAAAATCGGCCTTGAAAACTGCAAGAAGTCAGGCGGAAGCCTTCTCATCACAGAAGACGAAGACGAGGCCTTGCGCGATGCGGATTTTGTATATACCGATGTATGGTACGGTCTCTACAACGCAGAGCTTTCCCGCGAAGAAAGACTTAAAGCCTTTATGCCCAAATATCAGGTAACGCCGCAAATGATGAAGAAAGCCGCACCTCACGTTAAGTTTTTACACTGCCTGCCTGCCACACGCGGTGAGGAGGTTGTCGACGAAGTGCTTGACGCAGAATATTCAATAGCCTTTGACCAGGCGGAGAACAGACTTACCGCCATGCGCGCAATTCTTGTATATCTTCTCGCAGACAGGATGCACCCCGATTTCAAGGAAGAGGCTCTTCACCAGCGACTTTGCGGTGCACTCTCGCAGATAATTGACGTATAGGAGGGGTCCTCGTGCCTGAAAAGACGAAAAAGTTCAAGCTTTTTGACGCCGTTCTTGCCGCCGTTTGTGTCGTTCTTGTAGTAGAATCGGCATCGCCCGCCGCGGCAATAGGCAACTCACAGTTTTTCTGGTGGATATTTCTCCTCATCGGCTTCTTTCTCCCTTACGGTATGATTTCCTCTGAGCTTGGCACAACGTATGACGATGAGGGCGGAATATACGACTGGGTAAAGCGCGCCTTCGGAAAAAGCTGGGGTACACGCGTTTCGTGGTACTACTATATAAACTTCCCGCTCTGGATGGCTTCTCTTGCCGTTCTGTTTACGGATATAATTATGCAGATAAGCGGAATTTCTCTTTCTTCGCCCGTTGCAATAATCATTCAGCTTATCTTCATCTGGGCGGTCGTTTTCATCAGCAGCTTTAAAATAAGCGACAGCAAGTGGATACTCAACCTTGCCGCAATCATAAAGGCATTCATAATGGTCTCCATCGGCGTACTCGGCATATATGTCGCCATAACACGCGGCTCGGCAAATGAGTTTACGCCATCATCGTTCATCCCCTCGTTTGGAGCCGGCGGACTTTCATATATCTCCATTATCATATTTAACTTTCTCGGTTTTGAGGTTGTGACGACCTTTGCCTCCGAAATGAAGGACCCGGGACGCGAAATTCCGCGCGCAATCGTTTTAGGCGGACTTTTAATTGCGCTTTTCTATCTCCTCTCCGCTTTCGGAATCGGTGTTGCCGTCCCGACAGAGCAGCTCAGCGCATCCGGTGGGCTTATAGACAGCTTTATGCTTCTTCTCGGCACAGACGGCGGAATTTTGATAACTCTTTTCGGAATTCTTTTTCTTTACACGCTTTTCTCAAACCTCATTTCGTGGTCCCTCGGTGTTAACTATGTTGCACAGTATGCCGCAGAAAACGGAAGCCTTCCGAAATTTTTCGCAAAAAAAAGTAAAAACGATATGCCACAGGGTGCAAACCTTGCAAACGGAGCTATCGCAAGCGTTATCGTTCTTATTTCTCCGCTTATTCCAAGTCCCGACATCTTCTGGAGCTTCTTCGCACTCAATATGGTAACACTTCTTATGTCATATATCCTGATGTTCCCGGCTTTTTTAAAACTGCGAAAAAAAGACCCGGATGTCGAACGTCCGTACAAAGTTTCCGGCGGGAGGACACGCCTTGCCATTATGACGTATTTGCCTATGATTTTGCTCATCGTCTCGGTTGTTTTCAGCATCATGCCGCTTGATTCAAGCGAGGGTGAGCTTATGGCAAAAATCCCGCTTCTTATAGGAACGGCTGCCGCCGTTGCAATCGGAGAGCTTCTTGTTTTCCGTGAAAAAACAAGACATTAAAGACAAGGAGAGACAAGATTTATGAAAACACTTGAAACAACACCCAGGCGCGACGGTTTCCGTATGCCGGGAGAATTCGAACCTCACCTCGGCACATATATAATCTGGCCTGAACGCCCTGACAACTGGCGGCTTGGAGGAAAGCCTGCACAAAAGGTTTTTGTCGAGGTCGCAACCGCCATCTCACGCTATGAACCCGTCACTGTTTGCGCAAATGCAAACCAGTATGCAAACGCGCGCGAAATGCTTCCCGAAGAAGTGAGAGTTGTTGAAATTTCAAACGACGACGCGTGGGTGCGCGACTGCGGACCGACATTTGTTACAAACGGAAAGGAAATCCGCGGTGTCGACTGGGTCTTCAATGCCTGGGGCGGACTTTACGACGGCCTTTACTTTCCGTGGGACAAGGACGATGCGGTAGCACAGAAGATATGCGAAATCGAACGACGCGCGAGATACAAGCTCTACGAATTTGTTCTTGAGGGCGGTTCAATTCACGTCGACGGCGAGGGCACTCTCGTCACAACGGAGGAATGTCTTCTCAGCGAGGGCAGAAATCCACACCTCACAAAAGAAGAAATTGAAGAGGTTTTAAAAGAATATTTAAACCTCGAAAAAATCATCTGGCTTCCGCGCGGAATATACCTTGACGAAACGAACGGTCACGTTGACAATATATTCAGCTTTACAGCCCCCGGAGAGGCTGTTCTTGCCTGGACCGAGGACAAAGACGACCCGCAGTATGAGATATCGCGTGCAGCGCTTGACGTGTTGGAGCGCGAGCGCGATGCCAAGGGCAGAAAAATCAATGTGCACAAGCTTCTTCTCCCGAAGCCGATACTCATTACAGCAGAAGAGAGCGAAGGTGTTGACGCTGTTAACGGTACTCTTCCCCGTATGGAGGGCGACCGCCTTGCCGCATCATATGCAAACTTCTATATCGCAAACGGTGCAGTATTCCTCCCCCTCTTTAACGACCCGAACGACGAAGCCGCGATAAAAACGCTCCAATCCCTCTTTCCCGGTCGCGAGGTTGTCGGTATATATGCGCGCGAAATTCTTCTCGGTGGCGGCAACATCCACTGCATAACCCAGCAGGTGCCCGCTCCCTGTTGCGACGGAGAGAAGGTATAAAATGCCCGGAAGAATAGTTATTGCACTCGGCGGAAACGCACTCGGTAACACTCCCGAAGAACAGAAGCAGAAAATAGAAAACGCCGCACCCGCTCTTGTCGGACTCATATCGCAGGGATATGAAATAATCGTAAGCCACGGCAACGGCCCGCAAGTGGGAATGATAAATCTTGCTTTTGCAGAGAGTTCAAAGTTCAATGAGAAAATCCCACCGATTGACCTTCCCGAATGTACCGCGATGAGCCAGGGGTATATCGGCTATCACCTGCAAAACGGCATAAAGCGTGAGCTTCGGCGCGAGGGTATGCCCTGGAATGTGGCATCTATGATAACTCAGGTGATAGTAGACGAGAACGACCCTGCATTCAATAACCCAACAAAACCGATTGGTGCTTATTATACCGAAGAAGAGGCTCGCGCGCTTATGGCAGAAAACCCGTCACAGACTTACCGCGAGGATGCCGGACGCGGCTGGCGGCGGATGGTTGCCTCCCCCGCACCGTGCGGAATTGTGGAACGGGATTCAATCCTCAACCTGCTCGACAACGAGTTTATCGTTATCGCCTGTGGCGGTGGAGGCATCCCCGTAATACGCCGTGGCGACGGCGACTACGAGGGTGTTGCCGCAGTTATCGACAAAGATTTTGCAAGTGCTTACCTTGCCGAGGCGTGCGACGCAGATTATCTCTTTATCCTTACAGCAGTTTCGAAGGTTGCGATAAACTGGGGGGAATCGACAGAAACATTTCTTGACAAAATGTCGGTTGCAGAAGCTGAAAAATACTGCGAGGAGGGGCATTTCGCACCCGGCAGTATGCTTCCAAAGGTACGCGCTGCTATACACTTTGCAAAGAGCAAGATCGGTCGTCGCGCAATAATCGCAGACTTAAACGACGCGCCACTTGCAATACGCGGTCTTGCAGGAACGGAAATCTATGCAAAATAATAGGAGAGGTTGCTTTTCCGGCAACCTCTCTTTCTCTTACTGAATCTCGTATTTGGGAGCATTTTTGATCATACCGATAAGGCGCAGTAATGTAAGGCGTTTTCTCATATACGGTGAGTATTTTACGCAGTCTGAGAAAAGCCTTTTGCTCTTTCCTATGTCAGACACGGTTATCTTACACCCGGCGATTTCCATAGCTTCGCGGCACTTTTCATAGCTCGGAACGCCGTGTATAACCTTTACAATCTCACTCCAACACGCTTTGAGCTTTTCGGGCGAGACATCGTCTATTATGTTCTCAGGCTCATTAAGCTTTCTCACTTCTTCTGCCATATTCCCGTAAAAGGCGTAAACATCTGCCCAGTCAACGGTTTCTTTTCCGGTTTCTATCTTTTCTTCTTTTGCGAGCAAATTATAATATTTTAAAAGTTCGAGTGTGCAGACACCTATATCCTCGCCGTGGAAATTAGGTATTATGCCGTCGCGAAGCTCAACGCACTCTATAAGGTGTGAAACTATATGCTCGCTGCCGCTTGCAGGTCGCGAATTCTGGGTAAAGCTCATTCCTATTCCGGTTTTTAAAAGAGCCTCAAAAATCTTTCCCGCAGTTTCTTCATCCTCTGCCGTTACGCGGTCTGCCATGGCCATAAGCTCGTCAACTGCATCACGCGTGAGTTTTGCTATTCTTTCGCAGTAATACTCGCCCGTAAGAAGATGAGAGACCTCCCAATCGACAAGGCCTACATACTTCGCCACCATATCGCCGAATCCTGCCGATTTCAAAACGGCAGGTGCCTTGGCGAGTATTTCCGTATCGCCTATTATAACCTCAGGGCTCTTTGCAGGGTATGTCGACTTAAAACCGTCTGCAACAATCGGCGCGCCGTAGGAGGCAAAGCCGTCCATAGACGGAGCCGTTGCAAAAATACAAAGCTTTTTATTCTGTCGCGCCGCAGCAAGACGGGAAACATCATTAAGAGAGCCTGTTCCTACCGACAGAAGCGATATGTCTCTGCCGCCTATCAGTTTTTCAGTCTCCCGAACCTCCCAAAGTGTTGCAATACGCAAATCTTCGTATATTTTCTGTTCCACATCAAAACCTTCAAGAGAAGAAATTATTCCCTCTGCTGCTTTGAGCGTTTTCTTATCGGCAATAAGAAGAAGCTTTTTTGAGAAGTTGTTCTTTTTAAGTATTTCGCCGACGCGGTTTACAAGCCCCGAGCCTATCTGCACATCTTCTATTGTCGTATCGTGCACTCTGCCGCAGCTGCACCCGCGCCTGAATTCGGCGATTATATCCATTACCCGAGCCATACTTTTTTCTCCTTTTCAACCAGATTCGAAACTTACTGCATAATTATATCACACAGAAGAGTATAAAAAAAGAGGTATCAGAAAACTGATACCTCTTTTGAGTTTTTATCTGGGTTAATTATTCATTAACACCGACAACAACGCCGGAACCGACAGTTCTGCCACCTTCGCGGATAGCGAAACGGAGACCTTCTTCGATAGCGATCGGAGTGATGAGCTCAACGTTCATAACAACGTTATCGCCCGGCATACACATTTCAACGCCGTCTTCAAGTGTGATAACACCTGTAACGTCAGTTGTACGGAAATAGAACTGCGGACGGTAGTTGGAGAAGAACGGCTTATGACGGCCACCCTCTTCCTTCTTAAGAACGTAAACCTGGCCCTTGAACTTTGTGTGGGGCTTGATTGAACCCGGCTTTGCAAGAACCTGACCACGCTTGATTTCGTCACGTGCGATACCACGGAGAAGAGCACCGATGTTGTCGCCAGCTTCTGCATAGTCGAGGAGCTTGCGGAACATTTCGATACCTGTAACAACTGTCTTGCGGCTCTCGTCTGTGAGACCAACAAGTTCAACTTCTTCGTTAAGCTTGATCTGACCACGCTCAACACGACCTGTAGCAACTGTACCACGGCCTGTGATTGTCATAACGTCTTCAACCGGCATAAGGAAGTCAAGGTCAGCCTTGCGTTCCGGAGTCGGGATGTAGCTGTCAACAGCTTCCATGAGTTCAAGGATCGGTGCATATGCAGCGTCGTTCTGGTCATCGCTTGCTTCAAGAGCTGCAAGAGCAGAACCCTTAACGATCGGTGTGTCATCACCCGGGAACTCGTAGCTTGAAAGGAGTTCACGGATTTCCATCTCAACGAGCTCGAGAAGCTCAGGATCGTCAACCTGGTCGCACTTGTTCATGAAAACAACAATGTACGGAACGCCAACCTGACGAGCGAGAAGAATGTGCTCGCGAGTCTGCGGCATCGGGCCGTCTGCTGCGGAAACAACGAGGATAGCGCCGTCCATCTGAGCAGCACCAGTGATCATGTTCTTAACGTAGTCAGCGTGTCCCGGGCAGTCAACGTGAGCATAGTGACGAGCATCTGTC
>JAFYPW010000025.1 GCA_017559985.1 Oscillospiraceae bacterium
GTTTCTAAAAAGAAACTTGAGGGACACGTATCCCTACCGGGATGATTCACATCAAACCTGCAAAAGCTCGATTTTTTCAAAAAGCCTTGGTATGGAAACATACCAAGGCTTTTTCTTTGTTCTGCACGAGATGCGACATTTGTTTCTATTCGTGTTTAGTCGGGTTTGGTAGTATCTATCTGGTCGGCTCACCGTCGGCAGAAAAACAGCTTCACCCTCTCCTGATCAGAACGATGGGAGCTGTTACACCGAGTTTCAGACAGAGGCTCGCGGTATTCTCAAACACCTCGCCCGTTGCGGCATTTTCGTAGTCTCCCTTTTCTTTTAGAGTTATCGGGGTCTCTCCGTCTTCGGACGGAAAAATTCCGATAAACCGATTGTCACCGTATACGGTATTGCCTGCAGGTGCATACGTATGGCAACCTGCATCTTCACAAATTTTACAAAGAAGGGTTCTGTCGGCAAACGGCTTCGTGTTCACGATGTTTGTTCCGCCGTTTTTTCCGGACCTCTTTGCAACGCACGGAACACCGTTGCAGGAATAAAGAACTTCGACGTCTGCGCCTGCTTCTATTTTGAGAGCAGGAAAACTGTATTCGCTCGCGTCAGCTTCAGAAACACTTATACCCGTAAGCTCCGATACATTTTCAAGTGAAACCCCATCATCCGAAATAACACCTGCGGCGTAGTTGAACATAAGAGTCTTATCCTTTGGGATTTTTGCGATAACTTCTTTTGTCTTTTCGTCAATTTTGAAGGTGTATGCAAAAATTATCAGCTTGTACTGCTCGAGGTTAAGCTCCTCAAGGTCGCGCAGACGATATACATCCGATATACATCCCGTCATGTGAAGCTCGCAGAGGAAATCTTCCATAAAGCCGAGTCTTAAATCTGAGCTTATGTTCATGTGGTTGATGCAATCCTCATCAACGAGGACCAGTATATCGCCCACACTTTTATGCTCTTTTTTTCTGATAGCTTCATTTGTTCTGACAAGCGATGAAAACTCGCTCATAATGTCTTTATCATCAAACCAACCGCCGCCGAGGTCCATCCACCAGAAACCTGAGTCATCCGCAAGATTCTTTGCAAATTCTCGCCAGAAAACGGTTCTTGTCGTTGCAAGATTTTTTGAAGCCCATTCTTTCTCCACACCATGCGCAAGGTGTGTGCGGTTATCAAGCTCGTCAAGCCACAGCTTTTTTCGGTTTACGGATTGAGTGGGCAACATTATTCCGCCGGGGTCGCCTGCAAGGTTTCTGTAATACGACTTCGGTGCTGCAAAAAAATCAATATAAGGTGAATTAAGAAGTTTGTCAAGCGCGAGATGCCCTGCGTATGAGGGGTTATCGGTATGGATGAAATACCCGTAGAACGCACCTACCAGCTTTTCTTCCGTCTTTTCTTTAACTACCTTTGCGAAGTGCTCAATCGTATCGGCATTGACCTCCGAAATGAAATAATCAAAGTCAGTCGCAATGGTCTGATTGTCATTTCCCCTGAAAAAGTCTTCTATTGTATCGGTTTTTGCATATCTCTCATCAGGGCTCGGGAGCTTAACATTATCGCGGTTAATGTCTTTCTGTCCCCACGCATCTGCGAGCTTTTCGCGACTTCCGTATTTCTTGATTCCCCAATCAAAAAACGCCTTTCTGTGAGAGATTCCGTAATCTCCATACCTTTCGGACGCACGTCCCCAAAGGATGCACTCACCGCTCACTCCGTATGCGATGTGGTATCCTATGATTCTGTCAGCATACTTGCTTTTCTCAAGCCTTTCAATGAGCTTTTCAAGTGCTACCGTTGCATCTTCTCTCCACTTTTTCGACGAAAAGCTCTGCCGTGCGATAAGTCCGCCGACATTCGGCCTTGTGTCAACATAGTCCCCTGCCATATAGTATCCGTTTGGCGCTTCGTATCCGATGTAATCCTGCTTTAATGTTCCGACAAGGGCGCGTATCTCATCTGCCGTTTCAGGTCCGCCGTGGTAAACGAAAACCTCTTCAGGGTATTTCTCGCACCAATCAATCGGAACATTAAGCTTGATTCTCGGAATAAAGTAGCAATCAGGACTGTCTCTGAAAACCTCGTCAAGAACTCTGTCCGTCAAAGAATAGTCGTATTCATCAATGCCAACCCACCCTGAATGGAGAATGCACGTGTGGATTTTGACACCGATGCTCGAAAAACTTCTGTGGTACTTTCCGTATTTACTGAGGTCTTCCGTAAACACAAGCGGTCTTCCAAATTCATTTTTGAGTGGTGGGTCGTAACAAAACCCAAGCCTTGACCAAAAAACAGGGTTTTCTTTCAGCAATTTTCTTGCTGCATTTATTTCCATATCCTAAACCTCTGACATAATCAATATCTTCTGCATTAAAAAACGCGCCGTTATCCTTGTCAAAGTTTAACTGTTTTTCCCGTTGCAATGCTTTCATACACTGCATTCATTGCCTCAATCGTTTTCTTATGCCATTTGAGGTTTATAAGTGGAGTCTTGTTATTTCTGATATTGTCAACAAACTCATCGATAAGACCAACCCACTCGTCAAAATATGTGTACTGAACGGTGTATCGGTCATTCGGGCAACCGTTATGATATACATTCGGACCGAAGCAATCTGCCATAACAGTTCCCTTTTCGCCGTTAAGCGTAATGTTTACTTCCATACGCTTCGGGAAAACTTCCCAGCCCGGACCCGGAACAGGAATGCGCTCTTCCATCTTTGACCATGACGGGTCAAGAGAGAAAATGGTTCCATCCTTCATTCTTCCGATAACAGAAAGCATATCCTCTTCCTCGAGGTCGGGGCGGATATTCGGGGCAACTTCAGCATAAATGCTTTCAAAATCGCTTCCGGTCATATGCCTTATCATATCAAAAATGTGCGGATGGTCGCAGAGTGCGCCGCCGCGGAAGCGGGAATCTCCGTCTTTGATGCTTACGCGCTTGCCGTAGCTCTTTTCAGGAACACCCTGCCACGGAAATGCCCATACGGGAGAAAGCGTGATGTTTGTTGCATTGAATGACTTAATCTTTCCGATTTCGCCGTTCTTTACAAGCTCTTTAAGCCTTGCGATAACGGGGTTATAATGCATTTCAAGCTCAATCTGGCAAACGAGGTTATTCTCGTCAACGAGCTTTATCATCTCGTCATATTCATCCATATCAAAGGTCGGAACTTTCATTGAAAGAATATGTATTCCGCGCTCTGCGCAAAGTTTCATCTGGCGAAGATGATCACTGTTTTCGCTTGCAAGAACAACAGCTTCAATCTCGGGATGCGCATCAAGCATTTCAAGCTCGCTGTCGTAGCACGGAATACCTTCAACGCTGTCAAGAAATATCTTCTTTACATCATCATTGGCTGTTGATACTGCAACCCAATCAAGCTTCGGGTTTTCTTTGAGCACCTGATAATATTTTCTTGTGTGACCGTGGGTCATACTCATCATAGCAATCTTTAAAGGCTTCATAATTACATTACCTCTCTTTCGCCACTGAGTGCGGATTTCTTTGCCATACCAATAAGCGTGCAAAGGGTTTTATCCGCAGAAAGCATTTCATCGGAAGTGTTGTTCTGAGCAACAGAGAACGCTGCTCTTACAATTGCGATTTCGTCTATTGAAAGTCCGTAGAGTTCAAAATCGACATCGGTGTATTTCTTGTTTTCGCTGCCGAATACATAGATGGAATCCTGCTTCAGCTGTGCATCAACAACGACGTCGCAAGCGATACCGCGCTGCGAAATAATCTCGTGCTTATCCTTTTCGATTTCGCCTTTTGCAAGCGTAGCCGAAATTTCAATCGTGCAAACAACGCCATCCTCTGTTGTTGCAATAGTGTTCATTACGTTGCCGTTTTCCATAACGGTTATGGATTTTATTTTTCTCTGCAATATAAACTGGCAGAGGTCAAGCTCACGGTAAAGTGCTTCATAAAGGTCTTTTCCGCTCTCAACTATTCTTGCAACGCGCATTACGCTTACACCGACAAGTGTGCCGTTGTTTACGATATTTTTAAGCTCGACAAATCTTCTTTCACTTCTGTGCGAAAGAATCGGAATTTCTTTTCCGTCGATTACAACTGTTTTTACATCTTTTAATACTGCTTTTTTATCTACCGAATACTTTTCGAGCAGAAAATCAAGCTTTTCCTGAAGTTTTTTCATTATAAGCAACTCCTTTAAATTTAAAGCATTTTTACTCTTGGTCTATATTTTTCAAGATATTTTGCGTTCTTCTCGTCGCCGCCCGGTGTGTTTGCACTTGACCATACCGGCGGTGTGATACCGCGGTCGATGCACTGCTTGACGGTTTCGATTTCAAGAAGATGCGCTATATAGAAATCTATAATATTCGATACCGGTGCGATTGGTGTGTCAAGTCCCGGAACATTTACGACAGCGTCACCGACGGGGTTAAAGTCCTCGATGCAGACATCTGCATAGTCAAAGAGGTTTTTCTTGTTCGGATGACGGATGAAGTGATCCTCCGGCATTTCCTTCTGCCACGCCTCGCTGGATACAGCGATAATCTTAACACCGCGCTTCTTTGCTTCTTCCGCCGCATCAATCGTTGCAGGATTGATACCAATGTTGTGGAAGATGATGAGGACATCGTCTTTCTGCAAATCATAGTATTTTAAAATTGCACTGCCGTAGTTTACCGTTCTTTCAAGCTCAAGATATTTAAGCGCCTGATTGAATACAGAAAGACCCGTTTCCATAATCGGGTTGATACAGGAAAGCCCGCCTGCGCGGAAGAACATTTCACCTACCGGAAGGGTTGTATGTCCGCCGCCGCCGTACACGTTGATAAGGCGGTCGTTTGCAATAGCATCACACATAAGCGTTGCCGCGGCTTTGATATTCTCGGACTGAGTGCTGTTTACTTGTTCAAAATTTTTGAGCAAAGATTCAAAATACCCAAAATCATTCATTTTTCATTTTCTCCTCTATTTCTTTTCTCGTTGGAATTGAGTCTAGTACATACTTTCTTGTAACGCTTAAGCCAGACGCAGTTACTGCGTATTTGCAAGCAGTTTTTAAATCCATTCCATCCGCAATGCAGACTGCAAGCACACCGTTAAAGGTATCTCCGGCACCTGTAGTATCAACAGCTTGCACCTTCAAGCTTTCGATAAGCACTTCGTCGTTAATGCTGCATCCGCGGTTTCCTAGCGTTGTGATGCAGTTTTTAAATCTGATTAGATCTATCGCTCGGCGTTCCTGTTCATTAGGAGTTACTGCAAAAACATTTTCTGCAATGCTTTCCGGTATTTTTCGGATTGGTGCTGGATTTAAGATGACTTTTACATTGTGCTTTTTCGCAAGCTTAACTGCCGTTTCATTTACCTCTTCGGGAACCTCATGTTGAAGAAGCAACACTTCACTTTCTGCGATTTCTCTCTCAAATGACAGAACATCTTCTTCATCAAGTTCCGCGGCACGATAGACCGTAACACAGTTTTCTCCGCATTTATCGGTAAGGATACACGCAAAGGTTGTTTTTTTATCTTTCATTTTGAAAGAGCCTGCGATATTGTTCTCCTTTGCGCATTGTCTGCACTTTGCACCGTCAGAATCTTCACCTATTGCAGAAAGAAACGAAACTTCTGCGCCCATTCTCGCCGCGGCAATTGCCTGATTTATGCCTTTGCCACCAATTTCTTCATAAACACTTTCGGCAGACAGTGTCTCGCCATTCTCGTGAAAGTGGTCAACATTCATAAATATTGAGTTTCCGCAAATTCCGATAACCGATACTTTCGCCATATTCTTCACCTTAGAGATGCTTTATTCGCGGAAGATACTTTTTGATAAGTGCCTTGTTATACTCCGCACCGCCGTCAACATTCCCACTCATATATATCGGAATTTCTGCACCACTCTTTGCGGCGAGCTCTGCACCTTCAAGTAGAACGGAATTTAATATATACGAGCTTGCAACGGTTGAAACGCTTCCCATTTTTGTGTCGCACCCTGTTATATCCATAACCGCATCACCGTGCGGTACGCAATTGTCTATAAACATATCAGCACACTCATAAAGCATATCTGCGTCTTTTTTGTCAGCAAAGTAGGCACCTGCTACAACGGCAATGTTTTTTATGCCATTTTTTGTCGCTACTATTGCCATTTCAACAGGAACAGCATTTTTGCCGGAAGTGGATACTGTGATAAGAATATCTTTATCAGTGAGGCAGTATCTTTCAAATATACTTTCCGAAATACCGCTCATTTTTTCCATCCTGCTGCTTTTTGCCGCACCGTTATGAAGCATAAGATCTGTATCAAGCATTGCACTGACATTTGCAAGCCCGCCCGCGCGGTAGAAGCAATCAAGCGCAACAAGATGAGAATGTCCACATCCGAATATGTAGATTATTCCGTCACGCTTTATCGTTTCCGATACCATTTGTGCTGCAGAGAGTATCTTATCTCTCTGAGTTTCCTTTATATCACTCAAAACAGAAGTGATCTTTTCAAGATATTCTTCAAAAATCATTTCTTCAATACTCTCTTATAATTTCTACCGATATTGTCCCAAAGCTCAATCGGGTCTTTTGCGGCAACAGATGTGCCGTAACCGCCGCGGTATGTCCATGTTGCAAGGCGGTCAACACCGAGTTCTTCATACATCTCTACAACCTTGTCAATTTGCTTAAAGTCATCAGGACGCTTATTGTATCCCATGAGCCAACGCTCTGACTCTTTACCGTATTTCTTTGCAATAGCAACTGTTCTCTCTGTAATTTCGCGGAAGAACTTTTCAGGAAGGTCCCAGTTAATGATTGTTGTTGAGAATACGTCGAAGTACGGACAAGCACCGACCATTTCCCAGTTGTCATATCCGCGAAGCTCTGTTACATAGTACGAGTTGAGTGTTGCGTGGACGCAGCAGGTAATCTCAAGATTAGGATTCAGTTCTTTAAGTGCCTTTGAAGTGTCAGAAAGTGTGAAGAGAGCTTCACGCCATCTGAACTGCTTTACGTCATCATTCATAAACTTCGGCATCTCGTAGCCGTAGTATTCTTCAAACTTCTTCATGCACTCTGGGCAACGGCAAGCCCAGTCATCTCCTGCACCGCCTGTGATTGAAGCATAAGACTTCGGGTATGCATAATGAGGCTCGTCCCAGAAAAAGCCATCTACTTCGGTTTCTCTTGCAAGCTTTAGGCAGATGTTCTTGAAATAATCACGGAATGAATTTGTATTAAAGCAAGCGGCATTGAGCACCTCACCCGTATATGCAGATACCTGGCGGTGATGAATATTGTTCTGAAGGAAAAGGCTTACCTGCTCACCACCGAAGTATTTTCCGATACCCCATGTATCTGCAAGAACGCGAAGACCAAGCTCGTGCGCTGTCTTTACGATGTTATTGATATTCGGAAACCAGAAGTCCACATCAAACTCTGTTATCGCGAGAATAACAGTATCGCAACCGTGCTCTATCATTTCTTTAAAGTCTTCTTTTGCGTGTTCTACATAGTTTAAGCCATAGTAGCTTACTGCAGTGTGTTTAATTGCCATTTTCAACTCTCCTCATTTTTGAATTTACCTTTATTATATTCATATACCATCTCATAGTAAACTCACTTTTAGCAACTTCAAAGTGGATTTTTCGGAACTAATCTTGACTTTTATTGCTAAAGATGCTACCGTTATAAACGAGGTGAAAATTGATGTTCACGAACGAACTTGCAAATGTAAAATTACTTACTGCACTTGAACTGCGCTGGGGGGCTAACATTGGAAATTCGGGAATCCGTCCGTTTCACGCTCTCTCATTCAGATTGCGCGGTGA
>JAFYPW010000026.1 GCA_017559985.1 Oscillospiraceae bacterium
TCGCTTTTCTGGAAACGCTTTAACTTCAAGGGCGCTGTTGCAGGTATTCTCGCAGGCGCGCTTGTAGATATCGGTTGGCTCATATTCCTTGCCGGTACCGGAATTTACGAAATCCTTCCGGGATTTGTTGCAGGTATCATTGCGGCAGTTGTCGTAACGCTTCTTACGAAGAAACCTTCAGAAGAGGTTGAAAAACTCTTCGACGATGCGGTTGCATACGACGAATAATAAAAACACAAACGCCAACGGTGGTTTTCACCGTTGGCGTTTTTTTATATTTCAGCAGGCTCGATGGAAGCGGCAGAGACCTCGTAAGTCGTTTTTATGTGTGGCACACCGTCACAGAGTTTTGTATATTCACGGCTTTGTATTCTTCCAAAAACGGTCACAAGGTCGCCTGTTTTAAATTCTGCGGCACTTCTCGCGTTTCTGCCCCAGACGACGACGGGAAGATAGTCTGACCTGCCGTAGTTTCTGTTTGTTGCAAGCATAATGTCGCATATCTCGCGCCCGAGCGGGGTTTTACGGTATATAGGCTCCTTGCAGATTGTTCCGATAAGTTCAAGCTCGTTTTTAAAAACACCTGCCTCACAGGGCGACACTTCTTTTGCAAATGCCGAAATAATAAGCCTGTTTCCCGAGTCTGTCTTCCGGTTGAACGAGCGAAGTTCGCTTTGTATGGAGAGAAAGTCACCGGGTTGAGGATTCAGGGTGTTAACAAGGCTTTTTTTGATGAGGACATTGATTTCGTCATATGTACCCGACAGACGCTGCGTCAGTAGCTTGAAGGTGTAAAAATCACAGCCGTGCGATTCGTGAGAAAATTCGGGAGCGGTTGCTACTTCACCGCTTAAAATGAGGGAATTGTTTTGCGCATTTTCCATTTTTTCACCACATCTCATAAGTTATATATAAGAGTATATTGAGAGTTTTTTTGAATTATGCTATTATTGTAAAGAGATTTGACTTTGGAGGAGAAAAAATATGGCTGAGGTAAAATCCAGATGCGATATAGAAGAAAAATATAAGTGGAAGCTTGAAGATATATTTAAAAATGATGCTGAATTTGAAGCTGCGGTTTCAGAGGTGAGAGCACTCTCAAAAGAGTTTGTGAAATTTCGCGGAAGAGTGGGTGAGGGAGAAAAAAGCATTCTTGCATCACTTCGCCTTTCTGATGAAATCGGAGAAAAGCTTTTGTCTGTCGTTGCATACGCCTCAATGCGCCGGGATGAGGACAATGATGTTCAGAAATACCGCGCTATGGCAGAACGCGTGGGTGATTTAGAAAGCGATATTATGAGCGAATGTTCGTTTTTTGAGCCGGGGCTTGTTGCGGCAGGGATAGAAAGGATTCGGGGATTTTTTGAAAAAGAACCGGCTCTTTTTGAATATGCACACTTTTTTGACAATCTGTTTCGTGAGCAGGAGCATATACTTGACGAAAAAAGCGAGCGTCTTCTCGCGATGTCTTCACCTGTGGGAGGCTCTGCACATGACATTTTTTCTTCGATGAACAATGCCGATATAAAATTCGGTAATGTTATAAACGAAGAGGGAAGAGAGGAAGAACTCACACACAGCCGATATGGAATTTTTCTTGAAAGCAACGACCGTCGGGTAAGAAAAGAAGCATATAACGCGATGTATGCACAGTATAAAGCATTTAAGAACACGTTTGCTTCAATGTATTCCGGAAGCATTAAGAGTGACCTCTTTTATGCAAAGGCAAGAGGTTTTGAATCTGTGCGGGATATGCGGCTCTTTGACGGGAATATTCCGTCGGATGTTTATGACGGACTTCTGGAGAATGTAAATCACGGGCTTTCCGCGCTTTCGGAATATCTTGAAATGAGAAAGAAAGTTCTCGGGGTAGATGAACTTTCAATGTATGACCTTTATGTGCCGATTGTTCCGGAAGACCGGGAAGAAATACCGTATGAGGAAGCGGTGGAGATGGTACTTGCTGCCGTAGCGCCGCTTGGCGAGGATTATGTGTCCGATATGCGCCGTGCATTTTCGGAGCGGTGGGTAGATGTGTATGAAAACCGCGGGAAGACATCAGGTGCATATTCATGGGGAGACAATACCACACATCCGTTTGTTCTGCTCAACTACCAGGGCAAGATTGAGGATGTTTTTACACTCGCTCACGAGATGGGACACGCGATGCATTCGTACTACACGAACAAAAAGCAGCCTACGGTATATCGCGACTATAAGATATTCGTTGCGGAGGTTGCAAGTACGGTAAACGAAAATCTGCTTATGGAATATCTTTTAAGGGAGGCAACGGGAAACCGTCGCGCATATCTTCTGGGCAGAAAGCTTGAAGCGATAAGGACAACGTTCTACCGTCAGACGATGTTTGCCGAGTTTGAAAGCCGCGTTCACGGTATGTATATGGAGGGAACACCACTTACTGCCGAAACACTGTGTAAGGTTTACGGTGAGATTAATAAAAAATATTACGGAAGCGTTTGCGTATGTGATGAGAATATAACCTATGAGTGGGCGAGAATACCGCATTTCTACACAAGTTTTTATGTATATCAGTATGCTACCGGATTTGCTGCGGCAACGTGCATAAAGAATCTTGTGCTCGAAAATCTTGAAAATGCAAGAAGATATATTGAGTTTCTGTCGGGCGGAAACTCTGCATATCCGCTGAATCTTCTGCAAGGGGCAGGTGTTGACCTCACCTGTGCCGATGCAGTGAGAAGCGTTGTCTGCGATATGGAAAAGACGACGAAAGAGCTTGGAGATATTTTGGACAAATAGACCGGAAGGGACAACTCACCGCCTTGCTGATTGTTGTATAAGATAGAATATAAGAGATGAAAGGCGGGTGAAAACAATGTGCCGGAGAAGTGGCGGAAGCTGCGTTATGTGCGCAATTGCCGTGGCCAGCGGAATTCTTTTCGGCGTTCTGTTTCCGTCGGGATTCCTTGTTTTCGTGCTCTGCATTTTGCTGATAGTACTGGGTTTGCTTATGCTATTCTGACGGAGGTGGACAATTGTGAAGGTTGTAGTGGTAAAAGCGCCAAAGTCGCTTGCGGCAATGCTTAAAAGGATGTTTGGAATAAAATAGTAAAAGAATAACGCGGGAATTTTTCCGCGTTATTCTTTTACTATATAGGAAAAAAACATTGCTTTTTGCAGACAAGTGTAGTAGGATAAATCACATAAAAACGAGGAAAAAGAGAGGAAAAGCATATGGCATTTTTTATGGAAGAAATGACGGTGCGCGAAATGGAAAGCGCACTTACAAAGACAAAAACAGTTGTTATACCGGTGGGGCTTCCCGAACAGCACGGTTTTCACCTGCCGCTCGGCACAGATATTCTGAATGCTGTGATTCCTCCCCGCATAGCAGGGGACAGGCTTAACGCCGTTGTCGCCCCGTCTGTCAACTATTGTTTTTCCGGCGGCGAGCTTATGGGCACAATAAACGTAAGCCCGAATGCTTTCGGAATCTATATGTCTGAAATCTGTTCCGAGTTCATCCGGCTCGGGTTTAAGAATGTTGTCATTCTGTTAGGTCACGGTGGCTCGGAGAACACGGATGCTTTGAAGAGCACTTTGCAGACGCTTCTGCGCCGTGACAAGGAAAAGACGGGTGATGTCGCAATCGCGATGATGGATGTTCAGGAGCTGTCTGAAACCGGGATGAAGGCGGTTGAAGAACACGACTATCACGCAGGGCTTATCGAGACTTCAAATATGCTTTACTGGCGTCCTGATATGGTGAGGGACGAGATAGTGCTCGACGAGCCGCAGATAGCCGAAAATCTGAGGACTGACCCCGATTGGTATGCACTGCATAAAAAAGTGGTGGATAACCCGTTTGTCATAGAGCATGTAAACCAGCGCGAGGAAATAAAGGTCGGCGTTATGGGATACCCGGAAAAGGCAACACGCTCACTTGGCGAAAAGGTGAGCGGTGAAATTGTGAATAGTCTCGTAGCACTCGTTGATTCTCTTGAAAAAAGACTGGTGAAATAAAAAGACTGCCTGCGGTAAATTATTCCGCAGGCAATTTTATTTTAGTGGAAATTTAAAAAGATATATGATATAATATACGAGTATAATTATAAACTTTTTTGTGAGGTTACATATATGGCACAGAAGAAAAGAAAAACTACTGCCGCAAAAACAGCGAAAAGCACCGGTAGAAAAAGGAGAAAGAGCACGAGCGCGAGCCCTGCACGCATCACACAGAAGAGGCGCGCGGTTTTAAATCAGAGATGGGCGTTTCTTGCGTTCTTCTTTGCTCTGCTTACTTTCCTTGCCCTTTTCCGTGTTGATGCGGCATTTGTTGATTTTATAGGTATGTTTGCAAGCAGCGCACTCGGCGTTGGTTTCCTTGTGCTGCCGTTTGCTCTTGTTATGGTTGGAGTCCTTCTTATCATAAGCCGCGGAAGACCGATTAAATGGCGTGTCATATCAACGCTCCTCATACCGTATTTTATTGCTGCCGTTTCGCATGCATTTGTGGGAACGAAGGACCTTGCCTGGGATGTTATGGTGCAGTCAGGACAGACTCTTCGCGGAGGCGGAATTCTTGCCGGATACCCCACGGCTCTCCTTGTTGGAAGCATAAGCCGTATTGCAACTGTTATTCTCTTTACCGCAGCGGCGCTGTTCGTTATCCTCAATGCCTTTAACCTTACAATAATGGCGGCGTTTGACGCTATAAAGAGCTTTATTGAGGGGATGCACCGCGAGGTTGAGTATGACGAATATGAGGAAGAAGACGAGGTTGAAGAAAAACCTGAGATTAAGCTTCCCCGCCGCAAGAGAACTATAATTGATGTTCCGCTTGATGATGTAGAAGAAGTAAAGCCTGAGAAAAAGAGCAAAAAATTTGACTTCCCGCCAACAAATGTAAAGACTCCTGCTGAAATTGTAAGGGGAGTTGAGATTACCGAGGAAGAGGCAGAGGCAGAAGCACGCATAAATCAGGAAAACTTTGCCCGCGATGTTATAAATGCGATTGAAGAGAGTGAAAAAGCAGAAGCGGCGAAGAAGGACGAGCTTGCAGCCGCTGCGGAAAACTTTGTTATCCCGGAAAGTGCGGGTGCAACGGAAACAAAGGAGATGTATTCATATCCTCCGATTTCGCTGCTTAAAGCCCCGAATGTTTCAAAAGGAGCTTCTGCAACGGAAGAACTTAAAAATGTGGGAATAAAGCTCGGTGAGACAATACGAAGCTTCGGACTTGATATAAAAGTTGTAAATATTGTGCGAGGCCCGTCCGTAACACGTTTTGAAGTACAGCTTGACGCTGGTGTAAAGTTCTCAAAGCTTACATCACTTTCTGATGACATAGCACTTGCGCTTGGCGCAACAGGCGTGTTCATTGCGCCGATACCCAACAAATCACTCATAGGAATTGAGGTTCCAAACGAGAGTGTTCAGGTGGTAAATATTTCTGAGGTTATCGCTTCCGATGAATTCACGAAGAATGAAAGTGATGTTGCATTTGCACTCGGTAAGGATATTTCCGGCAACTGCATCGTTTGTGATATCTCAAAGCTTCCGCATATGCTTATTGCGGGTACTACGGGCTCGGGTAAGTCGGTATGTATAAACTCGATAATCGTAAGTATTCTCTACCGTGCGACACCTGAACAGGTAAAGCTTATTATGATTGACCCGAAGATGGTTGAGCTTGGTGTGTACAACGGTATACCGCACCTTCTCGTGCCTGTCGTTACAGACCCGAAAAAGGCGGCGGGTGCGCTCCAATGGGCAGTCCTTGAAATGATGAAGAGGTACAAGATGTTCTCCGAGCTCGGCGTGCGCGATATGAAGTCATATAACAAGGCTGTTTCCCGCACGGGAGAGGCAGAGCCCATGCCGCATATAGTAATCGTTATAGACGAGCTTTCCGACCTTATGGTTGTTGCAAGAAAAGATGTTGAAGACTCAATTATGCGTTTGAGCCAGATGGCACGTGCGGCAGGTATGCACCTTATCATTGCAACACAGAGACCGTCTGTTGACGTTATTACGGGTGTTATCAAGTCAAACATTCCGTCTCGAATTGCTTTTGCGGTTGCATCCAAGATAGAGTCAAACATCATTCTCGGCAGTATGGGTGCGGAAAAGCTCATCGGTCGCGGAGATATGCTGTATGAGCCGATGGGTGCGGCGAAGCCGACACGTGTTCAGGGCTGCTTTATCTCTTCTGACGAGGTTGAAGAGGTAGTAAGCTATGTAAAGAGCGGGAAAGATGCCGAATATTCACAGGATATTATCGACCAGATTGAAAAGCAGGCGGAAAAAGGCGAGGCAGGCGGCGGAAACACCTTTGAGGGAGACGAGGATGCCGACGAAATGCTCACGGCGGCAATTGACGTTGTTGTTGAGTCGGGACAGGCATCAACATCCATGCTCCAACGCCGCTTAAAGCTCGGATATTCAAGAGCTGCAAGAATAATCGATCAGATGGAAGAACGTGGAATAGTAGGCGAGTTTGAAGGTTCAAAGCCGAGAAAGATTCTTGTCACGCGTGATGAGTGGCAGGAAATGAAAATGCGCAGAGAAGGAAGATAAATAAGGTTTATGGAAAACGGTTTCTTGCCTGTAAGCAAAGCGGATATGAAAGCGCGTGGATGGGACTGGTATGACTTTCTCTACATTACCGGTGATGCGTATGTCGACCATCCGAGCTTTGGCGTTGCCGTAATTTCAAGAGTGCTTGAAAATGCGGGCTATCGTGTTGCAATACTCGCACAGCCCGACTGGCGTCGCGAAGAAGCTTTTACCGCGCTCGGTAAGCCGCGCCTCGGTGTGCTCGTAACAGGCGGAAATATCGATTCGATGGTTGCGCACTACACCGTTGCAAAAAACAGACGGAACCGTGATGACTATACGCCCGGCGGTGTTATGGGAAAACGCCCTGACCGCGCACTTTCAACATATTGCAAAATGGCAAAGAAGGTATATCCAGACCTTCCCGTTCTTGCGGGAGGTCTTGAAGCTTCGCTTCGCCGGTTTGCGCACTATGACTATTGGGCGGATGCTGTCCGCCGTTCCGAGCTTATAGAATCCGGCGCAGATATACTGATGTTCGGCATGGGCGAGGACACGGTTGTTCAGCTGGCAGACGCGCTCAATGAAGGTGTTCCTGTTTCGGAGATAAAAAACATCCGTGGCACTGTCTATAAGTCACAAACTCTTGACGACTGTATTTATCCGTTTGTTACCGTGCCTTCTTATGACGAGGTATCGGGTGATAAGCGAAAATATGCAATGGCGGCAAAAATTGAGCAGGAAGAGCAGGATTCCGTGCGCGGCCGTGCGGTGGTTCAGAAGCACGGAGATGTTTTCGTTGTGCAGACACCGCCGCAATATCCGATTACGACGGAACGCTTTGACGAGGTGTACGGACTTTCCTATATGCGCGATTATCATCCGTCTTATGAAAAGCTAGGCGGAGTAAAAGCGATAGAAGAAGTAAAGTTTTCGATTATACACAACAGAGGCTGCTTTGGCGGTTGCAATTTTTGCTCTCTCGCGTTTCATCAGGGCAGAATGATAAGCACAAGAAGTCATAAATCTGTTATTGCGGAAGCGGAGAAGATTACCGCGATGCCGGATTTTAAGGGATATATTCACGATGTCGGCGGGCCTACCGCAAATTTCAGGAGCACGTCCTGCGATGAACAGAAGGAGCGGGGGATGTGCAAAAGAAACTGCCTTGCACCGACTCCGTGCAGAAAACTTAAAGTTGACCATTCAGACTATATTTCGCTTCTGCGAAAACTTCGTGAGCTTCCGAAGGTCAAGCGCGTGTTTATCCGTTCGGGGGTAAGGTTTGACTATGTTATGGCGGATAAGTCGGATGAGTTTTTCCGAGAGCTTGTGCGCTATCACGTCAGCGGGCAGTTGAAGGTTGCGCCCGAGCATTCGTGTGACGGTGTTCTCAGATATATGGGCAAGCCGCATTTTGATGTTTACCGCCGCTTTTATAAAAAGTTTTTCGAGCTTGATGCTGAATATAAGAAAAATCAGTTTCTTGTTCCGTATTTCATATCCTCGCATCCGGGATGTACGCTTCGTGATGCTGTATCACTTGCGGAATACTTAAACAGCATAGGGCATATGCCCGAGCAGGTGCAGGACTTTTATCCGACTCCCGGAACGGTTGCAACGTGTATGTATTACACGGGGCTTGATCCGATGACGATGGAGAAGGTATATGTGCCAAAGGATTCGCGCGAAAAAGCAATGCAGAGAGCACTTTTGCAATGGAGAAGAGCAGAATGTCGCGCGCTCGTGCTTGAAGCTCTGAAAAAAGCTGGGCGGGAAGACCTTATAGGTAATGCGAAGCGGTGCCTCATACGTCCTGACAGACAGAGGACTGACAGGCAAAAGGCGGCAACTGCCGCAAAGCCGTTTGAGGGAAGACGAGCAAAGAAAAAGGGGAAACGCTGATGCTTATTTTGGGAATTGACCCGGGATATGCCATAGTTGGCTACGGTGTGCTTGACACGAACGGAATGAAGCCCGAGGCCTATGGCGTAATCAGGACAGAGGCCGGAGAAAAGATTGAACAGCGCCTCTCTGAAATATATGACAATATGTGCGAGCTTTTGCGCGTGTTCAGGCCTGACCATGTCGCCATAGAAAAGCTCTATTTCAACACAAATGAGAAAACTGCGATAAATGTAAGCCAGGCACGCGGCGTTATAATTCTTGCTTGCGTTAAATGCGGTGTAAAGGTATATGAGTATACACCGCTCCAGGTTAAAATGTCGGTCGTGGGTTACGGAAGAGCGGAAAAAAAGCAGGTTATGGATATGACGAAACGCCTTCTGGGGCTAAAAGCGATACCAAAACCGGACGATGCGGCAGACGCGCTTGCGATAGCTCTGTGCCATGCCAACAGTATAGGAAGCCTTCTTATGAATTTATGATATGAGGTGCTAAAATGTTCAGCTACTTAAACGGAACCATTTCGGAAATTGATGTTAATATGTTCGTTATCGATGTCGGTGGAGTAGGCTTTGCCTGCAACGCGTCGTTGCAGACTTTGTCGCAGCTTAAAACGGGTGTTGCGGCAAAGGTGTATACACATCTCAACGTGCGCGAGGATGCGCTTGAACTTTTTGCTTTTGGTGATAAGGAAGAGCTTTTGACATTCAAGCTTCTCACGGCTATTTCGGGAGTGGGCCCCCGGGTTGCGCTTTCAATTCTCTCGGCGGTAACTCCGTCAGAGCTTGCACTTGCCGTTACCACGGAGGATGACAAACCGATTCTTGCTGCAAACGGCGTCGGCAAAAAGCTTGCAGGAAGAATCATACTTGAACTTAAAGATAAAATCGCAAAGAGCAGTATAAATGTCGGTGAGGTCACGCGCGCTGCATATATCCCGAAAAGTTCGGGAGCGGACGGCGAGGCGGCAGAAGCGCTTTCTGCACTCGGCTATGGCAAAGACGAGATATGTGCAGCTCTACGCGGTGTTGATACCGAGGGTATGAGTGTTGAGGATATAATCAAGCTTGCGCTTGCGCGGCTTATGAGATGAGGAGGGGACATATATGAGCATAGAATTCAACAGCCCGTCTGCCGCGGAATATGCAGAAGACGAACGTATGGTGTCCTCGCTTCTTACAAACCGAGACGAAAACGAAAATACCCTGCGCCCCAAAATCCTTTCCGAATACGTGGGTCAGGACAAGGTCAAGAATATGCTCAAAGTTTGCATAGAAGCTGCGCGCGGTCGCGGGGAGGCACTTGACCACGTTCTGCTTTACGGCCCTCCGGGACTCGGAAAGACAACCCTTGCCACGATAATCGCCAACGAAATGGGCGTTAATATCAGGACTACGTCAGGCCCTGCAATCGAAAAAACAGGCGACCTTGCCGCGCTTCTTACAAGCCTTAATGAAAACGATATTCTTTTTATAGATGAAATTCACAGACTTAACAGAAGCATAGAAGAAGTGCTCTATCCTGCGATGGAGGATTTTGCGCTCGATATCATAATCGGAAAAGGTCCGTCTGCGAGAAGTGTAAGGCTTGGGCTTCATAAGTTTACGCTTATCGGAGCAACTACGAGAGCGGGACAGCTTACAAGCCCGCTGCGCGACAGATTCGGTGTTATTCAGCGCCTTGAACTTTACACACCCGAAGAGCTTTGCGGGATAGTAAAGAGAAGCGCTGAGATAATGGGTATCAGGACAGACGATTCCGGCGCTTCCGAAATTGCGCGCCGCAGCCGCGGAACACCGAGAATTGCAAACAGGATTCTCAAACGCGTGCGCGATTTTGCGGAGGTGCGCGCGGAGGGCGAGATAACACGTGATGTTGCCGATATGGCGCTTGATGCACTTGAAATAGACGAAATCGGACTCGATATGACCGACCGCAGAGTTATGGAAAGCATCATCTATAATTTTGCCGGGGGACCTGTCGGCCTTGACACTCTTGCGGCAACGATAGGAGAAGAGGCGGTTACGATAGAAGATGTTGTAGAGCCGTACCTTATGCAGATGGGATTTTTGAGCAGAACACCGCGTGGAAGATGTGTCACAAAGCGAGCATATGACCACCTTGGAATACCGTTTGAAGGGCAGCTTGAACTATAAAAAGCGGACGAAAAATAAAACATTTTGCCGCTTCAAGTAAAAAAAATTTAAAAGTTTATCAAAGTTTTGTGATTTTTACTTGACATTTGCAAAAAGCTTCGTTATAATACAGAATGATACTAAATGACGATGGTGGAACTCGTTTTGAAGGAATTTGAGCATTTGACCGATGAAGAGCTTATTCTCCGCTCAAGGAGGGAGGATGGTCGGGCTGAGGAGGTCCTCGTTCTGCGCTATGTGCCGTATGTGAGAAGCCTCGCAAGGCCGTACTTTCTCGCCGGGGGAGATTTTGAAGACCTGATTCAGGAAGGGATGATAGGGCTTATAAACGCGTTGTCCACCTTTAATGCGAAAGAGCAGACAACCTTTAAAACATACGCAACGTTATGTATCCGCAACAGGCTTTATTCCGCGATAAGAAAAGCGATGCGCGGAAACAACTCTCCGCTTAATAACTATGTTTCGATAGAAGATGCAAACATCGGAGAAGCAGTTGACCCGGTGGATGAGATTATAGGAAAAGAAGCGTATAAAGAGCTTCTGGGAAAAGTATCGGAGCTTTTGTCGAAATTTGAACAGAAGGTTTTGGAGCTTTACCTTGAAGGACTTTCCTACTCGGAAATATCAGTCCGCGTTTCAAAGCCGCAGAAAGCGGTTGACAATGCAGTTCAGAGAATACGGCGGAAGTTTTCCGAAATTACAAAATAGGCAACATCAGGAAAAACCTGTGTAGCAATATATTATCAAATGCCCAAGTAGCTTAAATCATTCAGAGCGCAAACATTGAGGTGTCGGTGGAAGTCCGTCCTGGGGCAAGTCTTAAGTCAAAGAGAGGGTAACAAAATGTACGAAGACAAGACATTAAAGTGCAAAGAGTGCGGAGCAGATTTCGTGTTCACAGCTGGTGAGCAGGAATTCTACGCAGAGCGTGGTTTCATGAACGAGCCGCAGCGCTGCAAGGCTTGCCGCGACGCTCGTAAGGCTGCAAGCCGCGGCCCGAGAGAGTACTTCACCGCTACATGCGCAGCTTGCGGCGGCGAGGCAAAGGTTCCGTTTGAGCCCAAGACCGATCGTCCGGTTTACTGCAGCGACTGCTTTGCTCGTATGCGTGAGCAGGCATAAGATTGCAAGATTAAATGCCAGATCAACGTCCGACGGATTAATTCTGTCGGACGTTTGAATTTTATTCCGAAAGGATGTGCTTTCTTTGGCCAAGTGTAAGATTACAGTTATAAAAACATATTACGATGATGATATTGCAAGAAACCATCTGGCAAATTACGATCCTGAGAATCCTGCAAAATGCCCTTATTTCGAAGAGGGACAAAGCTTTTTGCTGGATGAGGATATGGAGA
>JAFYPW010000027.1 GCA_017559985.1 Oscillospiraceae bacterium
CGCGCAGAGAGTTTAATATTTCTGAAAAATGCGCTTTTCCGGATGAGTTGAACATACGGCTCAAATGCTCTTCGGAAACGCCTGCCGCAAGTGCTGTTTTTCTGAGTGTTATGTTGTCTTTGAAATTTTCGGTGATATAGATTACAGCCCTTCGGTAAGTGTCGTATTCGGAAAAACGTCGTTCGGAAAGGGTACAGTTTTCAACAAATCCGGAAAAGACGTAGTACATCAGAGCTTTCTTTTTGAGGTCACTTTTGAATTCTCCATCAACTATGTCAAAGATTATATCCCTTTCAATTTTACCGAAAGGAATGTGGATTGGGGAGAATAACCTGCCGTTTAAAAACTGCGTTCTTTCCTGAAAATATTCGAGTGGACAGGAAATTACAAATGTGGTTGCATCGCCGAAGTATGAATGAATTTCGTACGGCATAATGACGAACATTTCACCGGCAGAAAAGGTATATTCTTTTTCCGAGACGGTTGCGCCTAAAATCCCCTCAAAAACAAAAACAATTTCAATGTGGCTGTGGATGTGTGGCTTCTGCCCGACTTCTTTCCCGAATTCGCAGAAAAAATAGTCCGAAATACCTTTTTCATATTCAACATAATAAGACACCCAAAACCACCCCACATCAATTTTTGTCTATAATTTTATCTCTTTTTTCTTGAATTGTCAACTTCTGAAAAGTATAATAAAATTGAGATTCAAGATACCCCACTTATACAGATTGAGGTTAAAAATATGACATTTGCTGAATTTTTTGAAAAAGTAAATATAATTCCCGAATGCCGGGAGGTTTTTTTCGAAATAGAAAGAAGGGAATGCCGCGCGGACTTTGAAGAAAAAGTAAAGATTTCAATTGAGCGCATAAAGGAAAGCGATGAGAGCTTCGGAGAATACATACCCCGCTTTGCAGAGGAAGAAAAGCTTACCGCCGAAGAATTGAATCTCTATATTTATCTGAGAATGCTCAGAGACACATATAACGACTGCAAAAGTCGCGGAATATCAGACGAGGTATTAACTGAAAATGCAAACGGAATAAACCGGAATGCAAGAGGCTGTAAGAAGCGCTATGGAATGTACGGTGTTCCGCAAAAGATTTATCGTGAGTGGTTGCGTCTGATTGTTCTCGGAAAGCTTTTTTATCTGAATAACAGGTTTATTTTTGAAATACGCGAGAGTGAGTGTGAAGGAGTGGTCTTCGGGAGACGGCTCGATGTTGGTGATACGGTAATTTCAATTCACATTCCATCGGGATTTAAGCTTGAAAAGTCAGAGTACGAAGCATCAATTGAGGATGCGAGAGTTTTCTTCAAAGAGCATTTCGGGATGGAAAACATAATTTTCCGTTGCTGTTCGTGGCTTATGCACCCGTGGCTGCGCGATGCATTGCCGGAGGGCTCCCGTATTCTGGATTTTCAGAACAGCTTCGTTGTTCTCAAAGATGAGGAGGACCTTGAAGAGGTTATGCCCTGGGTATTCCCGGGCTGTGGCGAAAAAGATGTTTCCGAGCTCCCGGCGGAAACATCCCTGCAAAGAGCGTGTATTGAAAATTTAAAGAATAAAGTTCCGATGGGACTCGGAACGGGATTCCGTATATAAAAGGAGGATAAAAAATGAAGTTTTTTCACGTTTACAACGATGAGTGCTTTGAGGGTTGGGAAAAGAACGGTATGATAAATCGTGACACGGGTTTTAAACTGCAAAATGTTTTTTGCGTCCCCAAAGAGCGTCAGTTCAACAATATTGCAAAAATCGGCGGGGAGTTCCACAGCCTCATAAAAGAGGGTAAATTCCCGATGTATGTTGACCGCATCGCAGGCGGAGTAGTCTATTATAAATATGACTACGACAAAAAACTTATAAGGGAATATGAGAACATTCTCGGCGATGAGTTTCTCGGCTTCCAGCTTCACGAAAGTGCAAGTAACCGCCGCGGCGGTGACTGGGTATGGCTCCGTCAGAGAATAGGAAGTGATGGTCCGTATGACGTTGAGCTCATCAAGGAACGCTTCTTTGCAAAGAACAGGACTGCCGTTGACGGACAGCCTCTTTACGGTTTCACACAGGGAAGCCCCGAGGAGTATGCGGCTCTCCGCTATGCGGAAACGCCGGCGGAGTTTGTGGAAGAGATGAGAGGCGCGTTCCGCAACTATCTTAAACGCACGGACGGGCATATTCTTATGGTTGACAGCACGTATCTCATGCCGCGTGTTGAGCTTGAACTCGGAATGAAGACGTTTATGCCCGAAATAGGAAACCAGGGCCGTTGCTTCATAAACCTTATGCTTGCATTCACGCGCGGAATGGCAGAGAATGCAGGAAAGAAATGGGGCGCCTACTACGAATGCTGGGATGCAACCCGCCTTGAAAACGGGAAATGGGCATGCACAATGCCTTGCTTCAATGATGACCCGATAAACGAGTGGTATCTCTCTCAGGAGCAGCACGGCGACGACTTTACAACACATGGTCCGAACGGCGGAAGCTCACGTCTTGTTCAGAACAGAATTTATTATTATGCGCTTATGTCCGGTGCTCATTATTTCTCGGAGGAATGGGGGCTTAACTGCTCATATTCCGATATGAAGGAATATGTTCTCTCACCTTACGGTGAAGTAAAGAAGGACTTTATAAATACAGCGGTAAATCTCCGCGGAATCAAAGCAGTAACGCCGTTTGCAATTGTTCTCCCGAAGGATTACGAAACACTTGAAATAAGCACCGAGGCAGAGCGCGGTCTTCCGATTAAATGCACACACAAATATCTTGACGGAAAGATTACAGACGACGAATACCGTCGATTCAGCCACGTAGAAGATGTGTTCTATACAACTCTTGTTCACGAGGAATATAACTTGGGGAACGAAAGTAACGCGATTATGAATTCTCCGCACGGCAACGTTTTTGATATTATTTATGAAGATGCCCCGCGTGAGGTTCTTGAAAAGTATGCTTATCTGATTGATGCGGATATTGACGGTTCTTTTGCAAAGAAAAATGCAGACAGCGGGCTTAAAATTCTTGAAAGCGACGACCTTGAAAAACTTGATGCAGAGCTTAAAATCCGTATTCCCGAGGTTATGCCGGTTTATGTTTCCGGGCTTTGCTGGCTTGTGTCAACGGACGAGGGCGGAAAGCAGTATCTTTCGATTTTCAATAACGACGGTAACACAAGAACACGCGAAAAAGGCGATGTTGTTGACAGTGCGGCAGACCGCGTAGTTGATGTGAAATTCAAGAAACCGACAGACATCAAGATTGTAAAGCAAGGTAACTTCACATCCGAAATCGCGAGGGTAGACGAAACTGCATATAAAATCAAGGTTCCTGCAACAGGCTTCATAATTATGGAAATTTAATAAAAAAGCACTGACTATGTCAGTGCTTTTTTATTAAAGAAGACTTGCTCGTTGCGACGAGCCGTCCTGTTCGCTCCCGCACCTTCTCGCGTAGCACAAAACAAAAACCGCACCAACCTTCGGCTAGTACGGTTTTTCTTTGGTGGAGATGATGGGGATCGAACCCACTACCTCTTGAATGCCATTCAAGCGCTCTCCCAGGTGAGCTACACCCCCACAACACCATATAATTATAGCGGGATTTTCCGGGTGTGTCAACTCTTTTTTTGAAAGTTGCCACTTGTAAGAGGAAGAGAAGTATGATATAATAACCCTAATTTAATACATATATGAGGTGAAAGTATGAAAACAGTACAACAGCAGACAATCGATACTATGCGCGTGCTCGCCGCAGAAGCTATCGATAAGGCAAAATCAGGACATCCGGGTATTGCTCTTGGTGCAATGCCTATGGCATACGCTCTCTGGGCAGGGAAGATGAAGCACGCTCCCAAGAACTCTAAATGGCAGAACCGCGACCGATTCGTTCTCTCTTCCGGACACGGCTCAGCTATGCTCTATGCGCTTCTTCATATGTTTGATTACGGTCTCACAATTGATGATCTCAAAAACTTCCGTCAGGAAGGCAGCAAGACTCCGGGACATCCGGAATACCGCGAGGTAAACGGCGTTGAAATCACAACAGGTCCGCTTGGACAGGGTATCGCAAACGCTGTCGGCTTTGCTATGGCAGAGCGTCACCTTGCAACACAGTTCAACCGCGAAGGCTTTGATGTTGTAGACCATTACACATACGCTCTCTGCGGTGACGGTTGCCTTATGGAAGGTATTGCTTCTGAGGCTGCTTCCATCGCAGGAACTCTCGGCCTCGGCAAGCTCATCGTTCTTTACGATTCAAACTCAATCACAATCGAAGGCAGCACAGACATCGCATTCACAGAAGATGTTTGCGCTCGCTTTGAAGCTTACGGTTGGCAGACACTCTCTGTTTCCGACGGCAACGATATCGACGTTATCGCAGCTGCTATCGACGAAGCAAAAGCAGAGAAGAACAAGCCGACTCTTATCAAGATTACAACAGAAATCGGTTACGGTGCTCCGAATGCAGGTACAAGCCAGGTTCACGGTGAGGCTCTCGGTGCAGAGAAGCTTGCAGCTCTTAAAGAAAAGCTCGGCGTTCCGGCAGACGAGTTCTTCGTTCCGGATGAAGTCCGCGCTCATATGAACGAGGTTGTTTCCGACCTTAACAAGAACGAAGACGAGTGGAACAAGCTCTTTGCTGCATATGCTGCAAAGTATCCGGAACTTGCAAAAGAGTGGGAAGCTCTTATGTCCGGTAAACTCGATATGGCAAAGCTTGACTCTGACGAGTTCTGGGGCTTTGAGAACAAGGCTAACGCAACACGTAACCTCTCCGGTGAGATGATCAACCGTCTTGCAAAGATTATGCCGAACCTCTTCGGCGGCTCTGCTGACCTTGCTCCGTCAAACAAGACAAACATCAAGGACGGCGGCGACTTCTCAAAGGATGACTATGCAGGCAGAAATATCCACTTTGGTGTTCGCGAGCACGCAATGGGTGCTATTGCAAACGCAATGGCAGCATACGGCGGCATTCATCCGTTCGTTGCAACATTCTTCGTATTCTCTGACTATGTAAAGCCGGCAATGCGCCTCTCTGCTCTTATGGAGCTTCCGGTTACATACGTATTCTCACACGACAGTATCGGTGTTGGCGAAGACGGCCCGACACATCAGCCGATTGAGCAGCTCGCAGCAATGCGCTCCATCCCCGGTTTTGTCGACTTCCGCCCGGCAGACGGCCACGAAACAGCTGCTGCATGGTACTATGCAGTAACAAACGGCAAGCACCCGGTAGGTATCGCAGTAACACGCCAGAACCTCCCGTACTATGAAGAAACAGGACGCGGCGCACTCAAGGGTGCATATGTTCTCCGCGACAGCGCAGATGCAAAGGTTATCCTCATTGCTTCCGGTTCTGAGGTTGAGCTTGCATACAAGGCATATGACGAACTCAAAGCACAGGGTATCGCAGCCCGCGTTGTTTCGATGCCGTCAGTTGCACTTTTCGAAATGCAGTCTGAGGAATACCGCGAGAGCGTTCTTCCGAAGAGCATCCGTGCCCGCGTATTTGTAGAAGCAGGCTGCGGCTTCGGTCTTGACCGCTATGTTGGTCTTGACGGTGCAAGAATCTGCATGGGAGGCTTCGGCGCTTCTGCTCCGTACTCAAAGCTCTTCCCGAAGTTCGGATTTACAGTTGAAAACGTTGTCGAAACTGCAAAGAAGCTTGTGAAGTAATCTGCACGATAGTTTAAATCGAGAAGAAGAGATGGAATTTTTCCATCTCTTCTTTTGTTGACACCCTAAAATGCCTATATTATAATTTCTATATACCTGTTTTTGGGGGATGATATTTATGACAAAAGAAAAAGCTTATGATTTCAGAAAAAAACTTCTCACTGTCCACGAAAAAGACGTACGCGATTTTTCGCGCAAGCCGGCAGAAGATATGCTGGTGATAGAAGATGGTGTAGTTATTGAAATAGGGAAAACAGACAATGAGGTTATACGCGTAGCGGCAAATGACTTTGTGGATTTTCTTGCAGTTTCGATGGGCGTTTCCGCGTCTGTGTCTGTTTCCGGAAAGTCTGCGGGAGATGGCGTTATCCGTCTCGCTCTTGCAGAAGGGGACGGAATTGACTTAAAGGAAGCGGACGGCTACAAGGGCTTCTTCATTGATGTTGCAGACGGCATCAGCATCTACGGCAAGGACGACCGCGGTGTTGCTGCGGCTCTTTACTATCTTGAAGATATAATGTGTATGGAAAAAGCGCCGTTTGTAAAACGCGGTGAAATCCGCAAAAAGCCGATGATGTATCCGCTTATGGTACA
>JAFYPW010000028.1 GCA_017559985.1 Oscillospiraceae bacterium
CTTTTTGTTTCTGTATTCAAGGTTTCGAGTGAAAAAAGAGTTGATGATGTTGCACTCGAAAATTTGGATATCAAATTTCAAAACGGAGCGAGCGGGGTTCAGCGTCTTCTTTCACAGATCGGGTTTGCAATGTCTGAACTTTCCGTAAGTTTTGCAACAGATGCTGATTTCAACAACGGCTCATACATTTCGGGGAACAGGTTCCGAGCAGAAATGAGAGAAGTGCTTGTCGACAGAAGGCAAAATGAGTTTGGCGAATTTATTTCGTCGGCTTTTTTGGTCGACACATCAAAGCCCGGATATGTTTATGAGCTTACGGGAACTTTTTCGGCAGACACCTTTTTTGGGAACAATTTCGTGAGTGATACATACACAAAAGAATTCTGGTTGTCTCAGACTTTATATGGTGAGACTTTTCAGATTTTTCCTTCTGACACGTTTTCTTTGTCCGGAAAGGAAAGTTTAAGTGTAGAGCTTTTGCCTGTTGCATACAGACAACGGGATGCAACAAGGCATCTTCTGGTTATGTTGCTTGATGTTTCTGCCATAGCAAAAAAATATGGCGTTTCCGGAATATATTCCGCAGATGGCAAATGTATTTTTTCTGAAGAAAACGTACCTGTTCTCGGTGAAACGGAGATTTTTGGCGAAAATGGTGCTGTTTCCGATGGTATGCTTTTAAGGTTTTTCGACCGACAGAATGGCGATATCTGTATAACAAAAGTAATCTCGGATTCAGAGATTAAATCGGTTAAGACAAATCACGGTGTCGGTCTGGAATACCTTGTTGCAATTTTTGTTGTTCTTGTGCTTGTTTTGTCTGTTGTTCTTTCTGCAAAGATTTCTGTTGATTTTTTCAGGATGTTCGGAATTCTAGAAAAAAACGCGGCTGTAAAAAGTAAGTTTGCAAACGGAATTACCGGTTTTAAGGAAGCATGTGAAGCTGTCGCTATGGTTTGCTCACCTGAAAACCGGGCGCTTCATGAACCGGGCAATAAAGAATCTGTTTTAAATTCTCTGTTTTTGCAATCAAAGGTACGCGATGTTTATGTTTCCGTTGAAGATATAGAAGGTAAGGTGGATCTTTCGAGACCGTTTTTTGTTGCCTACTTCCGCGTTAATTACAAGGCGGAATTTGAAAAATATATGGATGACGATATGGGGAAGGCAACATTCTTCTTAAAGCAGCTTCTTGAAATGTATATGGAATCTCTTGCGATTTCCGGTACTGTGTTCCAGGTTGAAAAGGATGCCATTGTGTTGGTTTTTGATGCGGGAGAGGGGAGCGTCACGGCGGAAGAGACGGTTGACGTAATTCTTCAGAAGCTTTCCAACGAGTCTGAATATGCTTTCTTTACGGTTGTTGTATCTGAAATTTACAGCGGAATTGAAAAAATCAAAAACATTTATGATAAACTCATAGAGTTTGCAAATTTTGGCAAACCTCTTGCTGAAACACAGGTGCTGCACGAAGGAGACTGTGCGGGCGGAACGAGTCGTTTTTATTTTTCTGTTGAGGAAATGGGAAAACTCTCTGCTTTGCTCCAGAACGGTACAGAGGATGAGGTTGTCCGGAAAATAGATGAAATCTTTGATTATAACATCAAAAAAGATATAAACAGATTTGAGCTTTCTTTGCTGTGTACAGAAATAATAAATTGCGGAATAAAGCTGATGAATCGTGTTTTTCACACCATACCGCAGGATATTGATGTAACATCTGCATATAAACAGCTTGACAGAGCGCACACTGTTGAAGAATACCGGGGAATCTGTGTTGATTTACTTCTGGAAATTATATCCTATATCAGACAGAACAAAAGGGAAGATGATTACATAATAAGCTATATTCTTGATTATGTTGAAAATCATTATGCAGAGGATATTTATCTCAATCTTTTTGCGGAAAAGCTCAAACTTACGGGTGCATATATTTCATCGTACTTTAAAGAAAAGATGAATGTAAACCTCAGTGACTATGTAAACAATTACAGGATTAAAAAAGCACTTGAGCTGAGTGAAAATCCGCAGAACAAGAACAAAGACATTGCTGTTATGGTGGGGTTGCCCAACATCAATACGTTCATAAGGCTTTTCAAAAAATATACCGGACATACGCCCGGTGAGTATCGCAAAAAGCATTTTGGAGAATAGCGAATATGCGGTTTTGAGAAATAATGGTTAAATAATTAAAGAAATCGGCGATTTGTTAACTGTTTGTTAACGTAATTTTTCTGCTTGAAAGTTTTTTAAAGTTGCGTTTTACACATAAAACGGGGCGAATTCAATCTTAAAAGTTAAACAATGACGAAATCTGTTGTCATTTTTTGTTGTCATAATTATTTTTACCAAAATCCGCGATTTTAGAGATAAGTTAAAAAAATGATTATTCATATTCGGGTATATTATGTTGTATAATGTAAACACGGAAAAAGGTGCAATTTGTAAGTTGCTCCTGCTGGGACAAGCACGAAGTTTTTCGTGTGTTGTGATTTTGTTTATTTTGTATGAGGAAGCTCCTTCCGGCATACATTATAAAGATATAGCAGCCTGACAGTTTCGGTTGTCCGGCGCAAAAGAAAAATTCAAGGAGTTGAATACTTTGAGGGCGACAAAAAACGCTAAGGCAGAGGTTCTGCCCAATTCTCCCGCAAGTGCAAAGCCTGAATGGCTTAAAAAGCTCACTGACGGCAAGTATCTTATGATTCTTGTTCTTCCGGCTGTCATCTGTCTTGCACTCTTCTATTACTTCCCGATGTACGGTCTTATTATTGCTTTTAAAGACTACAAGCCGTTTATCGGACTTCTCAACAGTGAGTGGATCGGATTTGATAATTTCGTCAGGTTCTTTAACTACAAGTACTGCTGGCGTATCATCAAGAACACGTTCCTTCTTGCTACGTACAACCTTCTCTGGAACTTCCCGATGCCGATAATCTTTGCTCTTATCCTCAACGAGACAAAGAATATGCGCTTCAAGAAGACAGTCCAGACGGTCAGCTATATGCCGCACTTCTATTCGACGGTTGTTGTTGTCGGTCTTTTGACAATGCTTCTTTCTCCGAACGGCGGCTTGCTCACACGTATGTTCGCTTCTATTGGCATTGATGCATCGAACGTTCTTTATGATTCACGTTGGTTCAGAACTCTTTACATAGCTTCCGGTATGTGGCAGTCCACAGGTTGGAGTGCAATTATATACCTCGCAGCTCTTACCAATGTTGACCCGCAGCTTTACGAAGCAGCAACGGTTGACGGTGCAGGCAAGATGCGTTGCCTCTGGAATATCACACTCCCGAGCATTGCACCGACTATCATCACTATGCTTCTTCTCAATATGGGCAGCATTTTCAGCGTAGGTTTTGAAAAGGTATTCCTTCTTCAGACACCTTCCACATATGAAACCTCTGAAGTTATTGCAACGTATACGTATATGCAAGGTTTGAGATACACAAATTACAGCTACGGTGCAGCGGTTGGCTTGTTCAACTCTATTGTTTGCTTTATCCTTGTTATTATCTCCAACTATATTTCAAAGACGGTTTCTGAAACCAGCTTGTGGTAAAGGAGGAAATGAAAAATGGTTGAGAAAAAATTTACTATTGGTTGGGTTTTGAGAAACATCTTCCTTTGGTTTATCGTTGTTGTTATGGTGTTCCCGTTTCTTCATATGCTTTCCGTTTCTCTTTCGGGTAACGTAGATGTTATGAAGGGTTCTGTAAGTGTTCTTCCTATGATCAACGGAAAGATAGGCGCAACGCTCGGTACTTATAAGCACGTTCTTTCCAATCCGCTTATCTTTACGGCGTACAGAAACACGATCGTTTACACCGTTCTTGGTACAGCTGCTGCTCTTTTTGTTCTTTCCACAGGCGCATATGCGCTCAGCAAGCCAAACAGACTTCTCGGCGGTAAGACAATAAACATCCTTATTATGATAACGATGTTCTTTGGCGGCGGTATGGTTCCGACCTTCCTTTGTATCAAATGGCTCGGTCTTTACGATACAATCTGGGCTGTTGTTCTTCCCGGTGCGTTCAGTGCATACAACTGTATCATTATGAGAACGTTCTTCTCGCAGTTCCCGAAGGAAATCGAAGAGTCCGGCAAACTTGACGGTCTTAACGATATCGGCATTCTCTGGTATCTCGTTCTTCCGACATCGGGTGCAGTTCTTGCAACAATCGGTCTTTTCGTTGCTGTTGGTCAGTGGAACGCTTTCTTTGGTCCGTTGCTTTACCTCAACGGTTCCGAAAAGTATCCGCTTCAGCTTATTCTTCGTCAGATCGTTCTTCAGAGTGTTATGGACAACTTTGCAAGTGGTGACTCCGCTGCGGGTGCTAACTTGCAGTATGCTGAAAACTCTGTCAAGTATGCAACAATTATCGTTTCCATTCTTCCGATCATTGCAGTATATCCGTTCTTGCAGAAATACTTTGTTAAGGGCGTTATGATCGGTTCCGTTAAGGGTTAAACTACAATCAAAGATTCAACAACTTTTTGGGCACCTTTTAGAGGTGCCCAAAGTTATTTTTACGGAAAGGAGAAGGCTTGGGTCTTTTCCTTTTCTGTTGAAAACATTTGTTCAATTTTCAAACTCACCCTGTTTATATCGTTCAAATTCCGTGAGGACCTGTGCTTCGATTCTGTCGCGGAGATCTTTTTTTGTGGGGTGTGCAATATCAGAAAAATTTCCGTTTGAAAGTCTCCTGGAAGGCATAGCAAGAAAAACTTTGTCATATCCTTCGATGATTTTTATATCGTGGATGACAAGTTCATCATCAAAGGTTACGGAAACAATGGCACGCATTTTTGAATCGTCTGAAATTTTTCTGATTCTGATGTCGGTGATTTCCATAATTAAATTACTCCTTGCATTTTTCTGTTTTTTTATGGACTTTTTGCCTTTAAAATAATATAATATAGTTTATCCGAAGTATAATATAAAATACGCATTGTGTTTCGAGTTTTATTTTTGAATGGAGTTTTGTAAGATGAATTCAGTAAAACAAAACCTGTTATCGGTGCCCGGAAAAACAGCACACCTTGTCGGGATAGGCGGGGTATCAATGAGTGCACTTGCTCTTGCTTTGCTTGCACGCGGTTTTTCCGTCCGCGGATCGGATATGAATGATGGTGTATACTGCAAGCGGCTCCGCGAAGAAGGAATAGAAATAATATGCGGGCATTTTCCTGAAAATGTTGTTGGCGCGGATGTTGTTATAAGAACGGCTGCGGTTAAAGACGATAATCCCGAAATTGCAAAGGCGAAAGAACTGGGTATACCTGTGCTTGAAAGGGCTGAGGCTTGGGGTGTTCTGATGGAGGCGTTTCCTGAGGTGATTTGCGTTTCCGGAACACACGGAAAAACATCTACAACAGCTATGGTGACGTGCATTGCTCTGAAAGCGGGAATGGATCCTGAGGTTATGATAGGCGCTGATATGCGCGAGATAGGCGGTGTTGTCAGGATATCTGACGGAGGACTCTTTGTTGCGGAGGCGTGCGAGTACTGCAATTCGTTTTTGAATTTTAAACCGACGGTTGCAATTGTTCTCAATATCGAAGAAGACCACCTTGACTTTTTCTCGGGAATAGATGATATTATAGCTTCGTTTAATAAGTTTGTGTGCGGCACAAAGCCCGGTGGCTTTGTTGTTGCAAATGCTGATGATGAAAATGTGATGCGAGCGGTTTCTTCTGCGGGAAAGAAAATAGTAACGTTTGCTTTGAAGAAAGATGCTGATCTGACGGCAAAAGATATAAAATATACCGACGGATTTCCGTCTTTTACTCTCGTGTTCAAAGGTGAGGAGCTTGGCAAAATCAAGCTTTCTGTAATAGGTGAGCATAATGTCAAGAACGCGCTTGCGGCAGCTGCGGCGATGCTTGGAATAGGTGTGGGCTTTTCTGATATCTACGGTGCTCTTTCGGAATTCAAGGGTGTTGGACGCCGGATGGAGTATAAAGGCGAATTTTTAAAATCAAAAGTGTATGATGACTATGCTCATCATCCGAGTGAAGTCAGAACGACGCTCGAGGCGGTCAGACGCGGGCACGGTGGGAGAGTGGTCTGTGTTTTTCAGCCGCATACCTATACCCGTACCGCCGCGCTCTGCGACGATTTCGCAAAAGCTCTCTCTCTTGCCGATGTGGTAATTCTTTCAGATATTTATGCTGCCCGTGAAAAAAACACGATTGGCATAACTTCCGCTGCGATAGGAGATAAAATAGAGGGCGCAAAATGTATCAGCGGCTTTGATAATATAATAACTGAGCTTTGTGGCTGTGTCCGTGAAGGGGATGTTGTTCTCACTATGGGTGCAGGTGACATATATAAAGTCGGTGAAGAACTTTGTAGGATTAAAAGGTGAGGGTGTTGAAAAGTAATATAGTCAGGTTTTTATATGCGGTAGACTGCTACTTGCTGTATATACTCTCCGGAATTGCTGCGGCAGCCGGTGTTGTTGCATATTACAGCATAAACGCTGCTTCTGATTTCGATCTGGCAGGCGTCGGGTATGCGGCGTTTGTTGATGTTCTCCCGGAGTTTTTGTCGGGCAAATCATCTATTGTTCTCCTTGTTTCCTACATTATTGTGCTTTTTGGCATTTTGGTTGTGTTTTTGTTTAAAAAACAAAGTCTTGCGGGATATTCCGGAATGTCATATTACAAAATTAAAAGTTTGTTCTTCTCTTTGGCTCTCGGAATATGTCTCAGTTTGATAACTTACAGTTTTGTACCTGCAAAAACGGATGAAGGCATAGGCTTGAACACAGCAATGGTGCTATGTATAATACTCGGTCCGTTCGTCGAAGAGCTTATGTTCCGGGGAATACTTCTTAAAATGTTTGCATCGTCTGTGGGAATCTTTTTTGGGGCGATAATAACATCGGTCCTGTTTGCGGTTTCCCACACGGATCCGGTCCAGGTGATATATACATTTGTGCTTGGTCTGGTTCTTGCTTCGGTAAGGGTCAAAAGTACGAGTCTGTGGAGCGCGGTTGCGCTTCATGCGGCGTTTAATATATGCGGCGCATTTGTTTGGGGGACAGGTCTGACACTTTCTTCAACAGCAACGGTTTTGTGTGTTTTGCTTTCTTTCCTTTTCTTTGTTTTCGCCTGTTCCGGCGGCAGAAAAAAAGCTCATCGGAAAAGTGTGTGAAACGCGACAAAAACGGTCGCAAACGGCGGCGCAACTTAGAGATAAATCGCCATAAAAAACAATTTTTTGGCGTATAACCGCATTAAATTCGCCGTGAATCCGTCAGGATTCGCGGCGAATTATAATTTGTTCTGCATCCAAACTCTTGTCTTTTATGGTGCAAAGCAGTTTTGGGTGAGAAATTTTGTCGTGAACAGAAGCAAGAAAAATCCTGCAATACTGACGTATTGCAGGATTTTTTTGTGAGCTGTTCGCGGTAAATTACCGGCCAAAACCGGTTTCTCCCTAAGTTGCACCGCCGAAAAGAGGGTTTTTTTCTTGACACAAAATTGCCCGTATGATATAATTATTTCAGAAATAAATAAGCGTTTTCTGCAACTGACGGATAAGTGGAGCACCACGGGAAGCGGAAAACTTTTTGGGGATTTTCCCCGACTGAGGCCGACCGTCTGGGCACATTTAACTCCCCGTTGAGTTAAGTGCGCCCTTTTTTATTTTACAGTTTTTTCAGGAGGTTTTTATGAAAAAAGTTGGAATTGTTATGGGAAGCGACAGCGACCTTCCCATTATCAAAAAAGCGACAGATATGCTCACGTCACTCGACATACCGTTTGAGGTACACGTCTATTCGGCACACAGAACACCGGAAGAGGCACGAAATTTTTCCTGCTCGGCAAGAGATAACGGGTTTGGCGTTATAATTGCCGCTGCGGGTATGGCTGCCCATCTTGCCGGTGCTATTGCTGCAAATACGACACTTCCTGTGATCGGAATTCCGTGCAAGTCGTCAAACCTTGACGGAATGGATGCGCTGCTTTCGACTGTGCAGATGCCGAGCGGAATTCCTGTTGCAACCGTTGCAATAAACGGCGGCGCGAATGCGGCACTTCTGGCGGCAGAGATTCTTGCGGTATCCGACAAGGCTCTGGCAGATAAGCTTGATGAAAAAAGAAAAAATGATGCAAAAGCCGTCCTTGAAAAAGATGCGAAGATTTTTGCTGAATTCAACCTGTAAATAATATTTAGGAGGAAATAGAAATGAACAAGAAAGAAATGCTTTATGAAGGAAAAGCGAAGAAGGTCTATGCAACAGAAAATCCGGAAGTACTGCTCGTTGATTACAAGGACGATGCAACAGCTTTTAACGGACTTAAAAAAGGCACTATCTCCGGCAAGGGTGCAATTAATAACAGAGTAACAAACTTTATGATGCAGCTTCTTGAAAAAGAAGGCGTTCCCACACATTTTGTTGAAGAGCTTTCAGAGCGTGAAACACTTGTAAAGAAGGTTTCCATCGTGCCTCTTGAAGTTATTATCAGAAATATTTCTGCGGGTTCTTTTGCAAAGCGTTATGGTGTTGAAGAGGGTATTGTTTTTGCAGAGCCGACAATCGAGTTCTCTTACAAGAACGATGACCTTGGCGACCCGCTTATCAATGAATACCACGCACTTGCACTCGGCGTTGCAACAAAAGAAGAGATTGAAACAATAAAGAAGATGGCGTTTAAGGTAAATGAAGTTATGAAAGCGTTCTTCAAAAAACTCAACGTTGATCTTGTTGACTTTAAGCTCGAGTTCGGTAAGGTTTCAGACGGAACGATAGTCCTTGCTGATGAAATTTCTCCGGATACTTGCCGTTTCTGGGACAGCACAACTCATGAAAAGCTTGATAAGGACCGTTTCCGTCGCGATCTCGGCAATGTTGAAGATGCATATCAGGAAATGATGAAGCGAATTCTCGGCGAATAATAAGGAGGAAACTATGGGAGGTTTCTTTGGTGCAATAAGCCGCGGTGATGCGTTGGGTGATGTTTTCTTCGGTACAGACTATCATTCTCACCTTGGCACCCGTCGTGGCGGCATAGCCGTTTACGATGAAGAGATCGGCTTGCAGCGCGAAATCCACAACATTCAGAAAGCACCCTTCCGTACAAAGTTTGAACACGTCTTCGAGGATATGAAGGGAACTTCGGCGATCGGGTGCATAAGCGACTTTGACCCTCAGCCACTTCTTATCCGTTCGAGCCATGGAACATATGCGATTTGCGTTATAGGGCTTATAAATAATGCGGACGAGCTTATAAAGAAATATCTTGACTTCGGCGGTCATTTTGATGCTATGACGGGCGGCGGTGTAAATAATACAGAGCTGTGCGCTGCGCTGATCAATCAGAAGAAAGACTTTGTTGAGGGCATCAAATTTGTTCAGAATGAAATTAAAGGCTCGGCTTCCATACTTATGCTTTGTGATGATGGATCCATTATTGCAGCGAGAGACAAGCTCGGGCGGATACCTGTTCTTCTTGGAAAGAATGACGAGGGCTACTGTGTCTCCTTTGAAGCGTTTGCATATACAAAGCTCGGCTATGAGGATGAACGCGAGCTTGGCCCGGGTGAAATTGTAAGAATTACACTTGATGGGATAGAACAGCTCTCACCTCCGGGAAAAGAAATGCGTATGTGTGCATTTCTGTGGAGCTATTACGGCTATCCCACCTCAACATATGAGGGTGTAAATGTAGAGGTAATGCGCTATCGTAACGGTCAGATAATGGCACGTAACGATAAAGAAAAAGGAACAATAGAAGGTATAGACCATGTGTGCGGTGTTCCGGATTCGGGAACGCCCCACGCCATAGGCTATGCAAGTGAGAGTAAGATTCCGTTTGTAAGAACATTTATAAAATACACACCAACGTGGTCGAGAAGCTTTATCCCGACCCAACAAAAGGAACGCAGTAAAATTGCGAAGATGAAGCAGATACCTGTCCGCGAACTCATAAAAGACAAAAGCCTTCTTTTTGTTGACGACTCTATTGTGCGCGGCACACAGCTTCGCGAAACCGTTGAGTTTTTGTACGATAACGGAGCGAAGGAAGTACATATGCGTTCTGCGTGTCCTCCGATTATGTTCGGATGTAAATATTTGAATTTTTCCCGTGCTACAAATGATATGGAGCTCATTGCAAGACGGACGATTATGGAGCTTGAAGGCGAAGAAGGTTTTAAGCATATAGAAGAATACAGCGACGGTACAACAGAACGCGGGAAGAAGCTTCGCGAAAAGATAGGCAAGGAGCTTCACCTCAAAACACTTGATTTTCAGTCACTTGAAGGCGTGCTTGAATCTATCGGGATTGAGCCGTGTAAGTTGTGCACATATTGCTGGAACGGAAAGGAATAAGAATTATGAATATGCAGTCCAAATCTGACAGCTACGCAGCAGCCGGAGTAGATATTACAGCCGGATACCGTGCGGTTGAACTTATGAAACAGCACATAGCAAAGACAATGACGAGCGGGGTGTGCTCTGACGTCGGCGGCTTTGGCGGACTCTTTGAGCTTGATATTACCGGTATGACAAAGCCTGTGCTTGTCAGCGGAACAGATGGTGTAGGAACAAAGCTTAAACTTGCGTTTTTGCTTGATAAACATGACACGGTCGGAATTGACTGTGTCGCAATGTGCGTGAATGATATTATCTGTGCGGGGGCAAAACCGCTTTTCTTCCTTGACTACATTGCGTGCGGCAAAAATGTTCCTGAGAAGATTGCAGATATTGTCAAGGGTGTTTGCGAAGGTTGCGTGCAATCCGGTGCTGCACTTATCGGTGGAGAAACTGCGGAAATGCCCGGTTTCTATCCTGTTGATGAGTATGACCTTGCGGGCTATTGCACAGGCGTAGTAGACAAAGCGAAAATAATTGACAACAAGACAATGGAAGAGGGAGATGTAGTTATCGCCCTTGCTTCAAGCGGCGTTCATTCAAACGGATTCTCCCTTGTTCGAAAGGTTTTTGATGTAGAAAACAGCGACATTAAGTCGCCTTGTGCAGAACTTTCAGGAAAATCTATCGGTGAAACACTTCTCACACCTACAAAGATTTACGTAAAATCCGTTCTTGCTCTTCTTGAAAAGGTTAAGGTAAAGGGCATCTCCCACATTACGGGTGGCGGTTTTTATGAGAATATTCCGAGGAGCATACCCGAAGGTCTTGGTGCAAAGATTGATAAGGCTGCGGTTAAGATTCTGCCGATATTCAAACTTATTGCAAAAACAGGAAATATAAGCGAGCGAGATATGTTCAATACCTTCAATATGGGTGTTGGAATGAGCATCGTTGTATCGAAAAACGATGTTGACGTGGCACTCTCCATTCTCCGTGAAAACGGCGAGGACGCATACGTGATAGGCGAGATTGTAAAGTCTGACGAAAAGGTGATTTTATGAACTGTGCACGCATAGCAGTTCTCGTTTCCGGAGGAGGAACAAATCTCCAGGCACTTATTGATGCAGAAAAAAGCGGCATTATAAAGAATGGAAAGATTGAACTTGTTATTTCAAATAAAGCAGGGGCATATGCTCTCGAACGTGCGGCAAAAGCGGGAATAGAAAGTGCTGTTGTATCAAAAAAAGAACTTGGAAGCCACGAAGCTTTTGAGGATGCGATTATAAAGCTTCTGGAAGATAACAAAATCGACATAATAGTCCTTGCGGGCTTTATGGTGATTCTCAGCGAGAGATTTACAAGCCGTTATCCCAAACGCATCATAAACGTGCATCCGTCACTCATTCCGTCATTTTGCGGGGAAGGCTTCTATGGACTTCGTGTTCACGAAGCTGCGCTTGCATACGGAGTTAAAGTGACAGGCGCGACTGTTCATTTTGTAAATGAAATTCCCGACGGAGGAGAAATCATTATGCAAAAGGCGGTTGCAATCAAAGAAGATGACACTCCTGAAAGTTTGCAAAAGCGTGTTATGCGCCTTGCGGAGTGGAAGATTCTTCCGCTTGCGGTTGAAAAAGTAAGTCTTGACATCATCTCAAAGTGAGTGAAAGGAACGTTACGATGAATATCTATGAAATAAATGACATTGAAAAACAGGTAAAGGGAAACTCTTATGTCGGCCGCGGTATTGTGATTGGCAAGAGTGAGGACGGAAAGAAGGCTTGTACTGCTTATTTTATAATGGGCAGAAGTGCAAACAGCCGTAACCGTGTTTTCACGGAAAAGAACGGAGATGTTTTCACAGAGCCTTTTGATGTTTCAAAAGTTGAAGACCCGCGTCTTATAATCTATGCGGCAATCCGTCAGTTTGAAAACAAACTCATTGTCACAAATGGCGACCAGACTGATACGGTCTATGATTTTGTAAAAGAGGGTAAAGGCTTCTGTCAGGCGCTCAGAACACGCGAGTTTGAACCTGATGCTCCAAACTTTACTCCGCGTATAAGCGGTATGGCAACTTTCGCCGACGGTGACTTTGCTTACAAGATGAGCATTTTAAAGAGCATTGACGAAAAGGGAAGCGATTGTTGCCGTTATACGTTTGATTATCCCTCGGTTGCAGGACTTGGTCATTTTATTCATACATATGTCTGTGATGGAAATCCCATCCCGACGTTCCAGGGTGAGCCGGAGCGCGTCTTTATTCCGAATGATATTGACGAATTCACACAGAAGCTCTGGAATGCACTTGACGAAGAAAACAAGATTTCGCTTTATGTACGCTATACCGACCTTTCGAGCGGGGAATGCGAAAACCGTATGATCAACAAAAATAAATAAGGAGAAAGAACGATGAAAGAATTTGAACTTAAATATGGCTGTAACCCGAATCAGAAGCCGTCGAGGATTTTTATGAATAACGGGGCAGAGCTTCCGATAGAAATTCTTTCCGGAAGACCCGGATATATTAACTTTCTTGATGCGTTCAACTCCTGGCAGCTTGTAAAAGAGCTTAAAGAAGCTCTTGGTCTTCCTGCTGCAACATCATTCAAGCACGTAAGCCCCACTTCGGCAGCTGTTGGCATTCCGCTCTCTGACAAGCTCAAAAAGGCTTGTTTTGTTGATGACGTGGAGGGGCTTGATGAGTCGCCGCTCGCGTGCGCATATGCAAGAGCGCGCGGAACTGACAGAATGTGTTCTTTCGGTGACTGGGTTGCGCTTTCGGATGTTTGTGATGTAACAACTGCAAAAATGATAAAGCGCGAGGTTTCCGACGGAGTTATTGCTCCGGGATATGAGCCGGAAGCACTTGAAATTTTAAAGACGAAGCGCAAGGGAAACTACAACATCGTAAAGATTGACCCCGATTATGTTCCTGAGGTGACGGAGCATAAGCAGGTGTTTGGTATTACCTTTGAGCAGGGTAGAAATAACTTTGAAATTAACCGCGAGCTTCTTTCGAATGTGGTTACAGCAAACAAAGACATTCCCGAAGATGCTCTTCGCGACCTTATAGTTGCGCTTATTACACTTAAATACACACAGTCAAACTCCGTTTGCTATGCAGTTGACGGACAGGCAATTGGCGTAGGCGCAGGTCAGCAGTCGCGTATTCACTGTACGCGTCTTGCGGGCACAAAGGCTGATACGTGGTTCTTACGTCAGCACGAAAAGGTTTTAAACCTTCCGTTTAAAGAGGATATCGGCAGACCGGACCGCGATAATGTAATTGATGGATATATCAATAAAAACGAAGAAGACGTCACGGCGGACGGCAATTGGGAAAAGTATTTCACAAGAAAGCCCGAACCGTTCACAGCCGAAGAAATGCGCGAATACCTTGATGGCATTGACGGCGTAGCGCTTGGCTCTGATGCGTTCTTCCCGTTTGCGGATAATATCGACAGAGCAAAAAAGAGCGGTGTCAAGTATATTGCAGAACCCGGCGGCTCAATTCGTGATGATATCGTTATTGAACGTTGTAACGATTACAACATTGCTATGGCATTCACGGGAATGCGTTTGTTCCACCACTAATACACGGAGGTAGCCTGATGAAGATTATGGTTGTAGGTGGCGGCGGAAGAGAACACGCCATCATAAAGAAGATCAAACTTAATAAAAATGTATCCGAAATATTTGCACTTCCCGGAAACGGCGGCATGGCAAAGGATGCCACCTGCGTCGATATCGGCGCGAAGGATATTCCGGCCATAGTGGAGTTTGCACTTTCAAATAAAATTGATTATGCAATAGTAGCTCCTGATGACCCGCTCGTTCTCGGCGCAGTTGACGCGCTTGAAGAAAAGGGGATTCCGTGCTTCGGACCGCGTGCCTGTGCAGCTATAATTGAAGGTAGTAAGGTTTTTTCCAAAAACCTTATGAAAAAGTATAATATTCCCACGGCTCAGTATGAAGTGTTTGACGATATGGAAAAAGCGATCAAATACCTTGAAACTGCACCGATTCCGACTGTTGTAAAGGCGGATGGCCTGGCACTTGGAAAAGGCGTTATCATAGCAGAAACACGAAAAGAAGCTATTGATGCTGTTAAATCTATGATGCAGGATAAAGCTTTTGGCAAGAGTGGTGAAACAATAGTCATTGAAGAGTTTCTGACAGGACCTGAGGTTTCCGTTCTTGCGTTTACCGACGGTAAGACGGTTGTTCCGATGGTTTCGTCTATGGACCATAAGAGAATCGGGGACAACGACGCAGGTCTTAATACAGGCGGTATGGGAACTGTTGCCCCCAATCCTTATTATACGGCCGAGATTGCAGATGTCTGTATGAAAACTATTTTCGTTCCCACGATAGAGGCAATGAACAAAGAAGGAAGAACCTTTAAGGGATGTCTCTATTTCGGACTTATGCTTACCCAAAACGGCCCGAAAGTAATTGAGTATAACTGTCGCTTTGGTGACCCCGAGACACAGGTTGTTCTTCCGCTTTTAGAGACCGACCTTCTTACGGTTATGCAGGCGGTAACAAACGAAACACTTGCAGATACGGAAGTAAAGTTTTCCGATAAGAGTGCCTGCTGCGTAATTATGGCATCAAAGGGCTATCCGACCGATTATGAAAAGGGATTTGAAATGGATATACCGGATGAGATAGCAGACAATGTTTATGTTGCGGGCGCAAAGCTTGATGGCGAAAAGCTTCTCACAAACGGCGGCAGAGTTTTAGGTGCAACGGCGATTGCCTCAACACTTGATGAAGCAATAAAAGCTTCATACTCTCTCGTGTCGCGCATTAAGTTTGACAATGCGTATTACCGCCGTGATATAGGAGCAAAAGCACTTCGTGCAATGGAGGATTAACAGATGGTTTTCAGAGTATATGTTGAAAAGAAAGAAGAACTTGCAAACGAGGCGCATGCGCTCCTTTCGGATGTAAGAAATCTTCTCGGCATCAAGAGCCTGACAAAGGTTCGTGTTCTCAACCGCTATGATGCAGAGAATATAACGGAAGAACTCTTTGAATATGCAAAGAAGACAGTTTTTTCAGAGCCGCAGCTTGATATAGTCACAGACGATATCAATATGTGCTGTGATGCCTGCGTTTTTGCAGTTGAGTTCCTTCCGGGTCAGTTTGACCAGCGCGCAGATTCTGCGGCACAGTGTATCCAGATAATTTCTCAGGGAGACCGCCCGACGGTGCGTACGGCGAAGGTTTACGTGCTTTATGGCGCACTCTCTGATGCTGAAATTTCAGAGATCAAGAAATATGTAATCAACCCGGTAGAAGCAAGAGAGGCATCTCTTGCAAAGCCTGAAACCCTTGCGACAGAATATGAAATTCCCACAGAGGTAAGAACGCTTGATGGCTTTATTGAGTTTGACAGAAAAGGTCTTGAAGCGTTTGTTTCAGAGTATGGCCTTGCTATGGATGCAGATGATATCGAATTCTGTCAGGGATACTTCAAAAAAGAGGGGAGAAACCCGACAATTACTGAAATCAGAATGATCGACACATACTGGTCAGATCATTGCAGACACACAACATTCCTCACGGTTATTGATGACGTGAAGTTTGAAGATGAGCTTTTGCAGAAAACTTATGATGAGTATATAGAGGTCCGTCGTGAGCTCGGAAGAACAAAATCAATTTGTCTTATGGACCTTGCAACCGTTGCGGTTAAGTATCTGAGAAAGAACGGCGAACTTGAAAAGCTTGATGAATCCGAAGAAATCAACGCCTGCACGGTAAAAATTGATGTAGAGGTTGACGGAAAGGTTGAGCCGTGGCTTCTTCTCTTTAAGAACGAGACACATAACCATCCCACTGAAATTGAACCGTTTGGCGGCGCGGCAACCTGTATCGGCGGTGCTATCCGCGACCCGCTCTCCGGCCGTTCATATGTTTACGGCGCGATGCGCGTAACAGGTGCGGCGGACCCGCTCAAACCGGTAAGTGAGACGATTAAAGGAAAGCTTCCGCAGAGAAAGATTGTTACAACTGCGGCGGCAGGATATTCTTCATACGGTAACCAGATAGGTCTTGCAACAGGCATTGTTGATGAAATTTACCACGAGGGATATGCGGCAAAGCGTATGGAAATCGGTGCTGTTATTGCCGCTGCTCCGCAGGAAAATGTGAGACGTGAGCGTCCGGCACCCGGAGATATTGTAATTCTCCTTGGCGGAAGCACGGGCCGCGATGGTTGCGGCGGTGCAACAGGTTCTTCAAAGTCGCACACTGCAACGTCCCTTGAAACTTGCGGTGCAGAAGTTCAGAAGGGTAATGCTCCCGAGGAAAGAAAACTTCAGCGCCTTTTCAGAAACGCAGAAGCAAGCAAAATGATAAAGCGATGCAACGACTTCGGTGCAGGCGGCGTATCAGTTGCAATAGGCGAGCTTGCAGACGGGTTGGAGATTAACTTAAATGCAGTGCCGAAAAAGTACGAGGGACTTGACGGTACAGAGCTTGCAATAAGCGAATCCCAGGAGCGTATGGCCGTTGTTGTTGAAGCAAAGGATGTTGACGGCTTCCTCGCACTTGCAAAGAGTGAAAACTTGCAGGCGTTCCCGGTTGCAACGGTCACAGAGCTTCCGAGACTGGTTATGTATTGGAACGACAAGAAGATCGTTGATATAAGCCGTGAGTTCTTGAATTCAAACGGCGCTGACAAGCACATCAGCATTACAGCTGCAAAACCCGGACTTTCAGAGCAGAAAATCAGCGGCGGTTTTGCAGAAAATTATAAAAAGATAGCAGACGACTTGAACATCTGCTCAAAGCGAGGACTTTCTGAGCGCTTTGACTCAACAATCGGCGCGGGCACGGTGCTTATGCCGTTTGGCGGCAAAAATCAGCTCACGCCTATCCAGGCTATGGTACAGAAAATTTCCGTTGAGAAAAAGCATACTGACAACTGCTCATTTATGTCGTGGGGTTATAATCCGTTCATAACTGAGCAGAGCCCGTATCACGGCGCGTATATGGCAGTTGTTGAATCTGTATGTAAGCTTATTGCAACGGGTGCAGAATTTAAAGATGTATATCTCACATTCCAGGAATATTTTGAACGCCTTGGTCGTGATTCGAAGCGTTGGGGCAAGCCGCTTTCTGCACTTCTTGGTGCATTTAAAGCACAGAAAGAACTCCGTATCGGTGCTATCGGCGGTAAAGACTCAATGAGCGGCTCTTTTGAGGACCTTGATGTTCCGCCGACACTCGTTTCTTTTGCAGTAACCTGCGGAAAGGTTTCCGATGTTGTTTCACCGGAATTTAAAAAGGCAGGAAACCGCGTTGTTGTGATTTCTCCTGAATTTGACGAAAACAATCTTCCGAAGACAGGGTCTCTTCTTGCAGTGTTCGACAAAGTAACTGCGCTGATCAGAAGCGGAAAAGCTGTTGCGTGCTATACACCGGGTATCGGCGGTATCGCAGAAGCAGTTATGAAGATGTCTTTTGGTAATATGCTCGGTGTAGAGTTTGAAGGCGATGTAACAGTTGCAGAACTCTTTAAGTATAGCTATGCATCGTTCGTTCTCGAAGTTACAGAGCCGGTAGATGGAGCAAAGCTTCTCGGTACAGTAACAGAAGCCGGAAAGCTTACACTCGGAAAAGAAACTGTATGCCTTAAAGAGCTTCTCGGTATTTATGAAGATAAGCTTGAAAGTGTGTTTGGCTGCAACATTGAAGACCGCAAAACTCCGATGGAGAACTTCAGCTTTGAAGCTTCCGGGTGGTCGGCTCCGGCTATCAGGACTGCAAAACCGAAGGTGCTTATTCCGGCATTCCCCGGCACAAACTGCGAGTATGATTCTGCGAAGGCGGTACGCGATGCCGGTGCAGAACCTGAAATAATCGTAATAAACAACCTCTCATCTGACGGCATCCGTGCAAGTGTTGAAAAGTTTGCAAATGAACTCAAAAAAGCACAGATGGTCTTCGTTCCGGGCGGTTTCTCCGGCGGTGATGAACCTGACGGTAGCGGTAAGTTCATAACTGCGTTTTTCAGAAACGCGGCAATTAAGGACGGCGTAACAGAGCTTTTGGAAAAACGCGACGGTCTTATGTGCGGTATCTGCAACGGTTTCCAGGCACTTATAAAGCTCGGTCTTGTTCCGTATGGCAAGATTATCGATACAGACGAAAATTGCCCGACACTTACATTCAATACAATAGCACGACATCAGTCGAGAATTGTTCGTACAAGAATTGCGTCGAACAAGTCGCCGTGGCTTGCGCTCACAAATGTCGGCGATGTTTACACCGTTCCGATTTCACACGGCGAAGGCAGATTCCTTGCAGATGAAAAGCTTATTCGTGAGCTTGCTGCAAACGGGCAGATTGCAACACAGTATGTAGACCTTGAAGATAACGCAACAAGCGATGTTCATTTCAATCCAAACGACTCTATGTATGCAATAGAAGGTATCACATCTCCTGACGGAAGAGTCTTTGGTAAGATGGGACACAGTGAGCGTGTAGGCAATGGGCTTTATAAGAACGTTCCGGGTAACTATGATATCCGTATGTTTGAGGCGGCAGTCCGTTATTTCAAATAACCGTTAAAGGGAGCGATTGTTGTGGCATATAAAACAGATATAGAGATTGCGCAGAGCTGTGAGATGCGTCCGATATTCGAGATTGCAGAGAAGGCTCATCTTGACGAAAAATACATTGAGCAATACGGAAGATATAAGGCAAAGGTTGATTTGTCCCTTCTTTCTGAAACTAAAAGAAAAGACGGCAAGCTTATTCTTGTTACAGCTATAACACCAACACCTGCCGGTGAAGGCAAAACAACAACAACAATCGGTCTTGCTGACGGCCTTTCAAGGATTGGCAAAGATGTAACCGTTGCGCTCCGCGAGCCGTCTCTCGGTCCTGTTTTTGGAGTTAAGGGCGGCGCAGCGGGCGGAGGATATGCACAGGTCGTTCCGATGGAGGATATAAACCTGCATTTCACGGGTGACTTTCACGCGATAGGCGCGGCAAACAACCTCCTTGCAGCGATGCTTGATAACCATATTCAGCAGGGAAATGCGCTTGGAATTGATGTCAGAAAAATCACATGGAAGCGCTGTGTTGATATGAACGACCGTCAACTTCGCAACATAGCCTGCGGACTGGGCGGAGCTAAAAACGGCGTGCCGCGCGAGGATGGGTTTGATATAACCGTTGCGAGTGAGATTATGGCTATTCTCTGCCTTGCAACGTCGATAACAGACCTAAAAGAACGTCTTGCGAGAATAATTGTCGGATACACATATGACGATAAGCCCGTAACCTGTGGCGAGATAAATGCACACGGTGCAATGACGGCACTTTTAAAAGATGCGCTCAAACCAAACCTCGTGCAGACTCTTGAAGGTACACCTGCATTTGTCCACGGCGGTCCGTTTGCCAATATCGCACACGGCTGCAACTCTGTTATGGCAACGAGAATGGCTCTTAAAATGGGTGACTATACAGTTACTGAGGCAGGTTTTGGTGCAGACCTCGGTGCTGAAAAGTTCCTTGATATCAAGTGTCGTGTTGCGGGGATTACTCCGAGCGCGGTAGTTGTTGTTGCTACGGTAAGAGCGCTTAAAATGCACGGCGGAAGAGCAAAGAACGAGCTTTCCGAGGAAGATATTCCTGCGCTTGAAAAGGGCATACCTAACCTTTTGAGACACGTTTCCAATATCAAGAATGTTTATAAGCTCCCGTGTGTTGTTGCGGTCAACCGTTCCCGACAGATACGGATAATGAGATTGACTTCATAATTAAGAAATGCCGCGAGCTTGGTGTAAACACCGTGCTCTCGACCGTCTGGGCAGACGGAGGCAAGGGCGGCGAGGCTCTTGCACGCGAGGTTGTCCGCCTCTGCGAAGAAGAAAAGGGTGATTTCACATTCAGCTATGAGCTTGAATCTTCTGTTGAAGAGAAGATTCAAGCAGTCGTGAAGAAAGTGTATGGCGGCGATGGGATTTCAGTTCTTCCTGCTGCAAAGAAGCAGATAGAAACGATAGAAAAGCTCGGTCTCGGAAAGCTTCCGATATGTGTTGCCAAAACACAGTATAGCTTCTCCGATGACCCCACAAAGCTCGGAGCCCCCGAAGGCTTTACCGTTACAATCAAGAATGTAAAGGTTTCAGCAGGTGCAGGCTTTATAGTTGTGCTCACGGGTGATATTATGACGATGCCCGGGCTTCCGAAAGTTCCCGCCGCAGAAAAAATAGACGTAGACGAGAACGGAAAAATAACAGGCTTATTCTAAATAATAAAAACAACCTACCGTAACGCAGGTTGTTTTTATTATAATACATGATCTAAAATTTCAAGTAGCTTAAATTTAAATTCCGTTTTTTCGGAGGTTATAAACTTTGCCTCTTTTTCTGAAAGACCAAAGCTTTCAAATTCTTCAACGCTCTCTGCGGCGGAAACGCAAAGCGGAGGAAAAAGAACACGCCACCAGTTCTTCCCGGAGGCTTTGCCAAGCTTGATTTTGAGCGCTTCGTATCTTCCTGCGGGAAGCGTGAAGGTCTCATATTCTCTTGTGGGGAAGTGGCTTTGGGAAAGTTCGGCTTTTGCACTGTAAAGCAAATCTTCTTTACGACATATTTCGTTTGCGATATCTTCAAAAAGACCGAGGTTTTCGTAAATTACAGTGCGTGTTTCGGAAATATCAGCGCAGTCACGGGTGAGTTTTTCCATTTTTGAAAGCACGGCATCGCGGACTTTAAGTTTTGTCGCCTGGTCCGCTTCTGAGTCTGAGTGTGCAATTATGTGAAGTCTTATCATTTTTTTTGAAAGATTGTCCTGTGTTTCTGCGGCAAGGGCCGCGGTGAGGACAGAAAAGATGAGACCTAAAAGTAAAGCTGTCTCAAAAATGTGTTTCTTCATAAAAAACCTCCGTCAAAAAGCTTACACAGGCTTTATTGACGGAGATTCGTTTTTTTATACATATTATTTTTTTATGTCGCCATTGAGAAAATCAATCGTGCGCTCAACGGAAGTTTTTGCTTCGCCGAGGGGAATGTCACGGAACATATAATTATAGCTGTTGCAGAACTTTGTGACATCCTCTGAAAGAGAATTGAGAATCTTGCGCGTTGCAAAGAAATGGTCTTCACAGAAGGCAGAATAATTTCGCTTTGAAATAAGTTTTTTTGCCGTATGGCAGAGAAGAGCGAGGTGTTTCGGACAGAAATATTCCTGCTTCCGTGTTTTTTTGCGAAATTCTTCGTTGCTTTCCCAGATATAAATTATGTTTTTAACAAAAAGCGAGAGCTTTTCCTCAACCCTCTTGCAAATAAAGCAACCGTCAGAGGCGGTTCTGAGCTTGTCAGCAATTTTTTCAAATTCTTTTTTTGAGATATGCTTTGTGTCTTTGACAACTCCGTCCTGCAAAAGATCTGCAAGATAGCTTTGAAGCATAAGTGCAAGGCTTAAACGGTTTTTCATTTCAAGCATTTCTGAAAAATGACGCGGACAGAAACCCACCTCGTTTGTCATTATGCGCACATCCGGCTCCATCATCGCAGCACCCATAACATATTCGCGCGCCTCTGTGTCGAGCTTGTTTTCGAGCCTGCACACAGGGCAGCCGCACTTTACATCGTAAGCATCATTTATGGGTATTGTATAAATGACTTCTTTCATATTGTTCCTCCGCGAAAAATGTAGTATAATATATTCTATCAGCAATAAAGCATTTGTCAACCAAAATAAAACGGAGAATGGATATGACGAATATAAAAACTGTTTCAATTGAAAATTCAGAAGATTTTTCACCGGCCGCAATTTTTGAATGCGGACAGGCGTTTCGCTGGAATACGGATGAATCAGGTAAATATATTGGCGTTGCATTTGGTGCTCCCGCGTGTGTGTGGGAGGAAGATGGGGTAGGGTATATACAATGCCGTGAAAACGATTATGAACGCATCTGGCACAAATATTTTGACCTTGACCGAGATTATGCAAAGCTCAGAGGTGAAATAAGCAAGGAAAAAGCGCTCGTGTCAGCGTGTGAGTTTGGCAAAGGTATACGCATACTCAACCAGGAACCGTGGGAAGCACTTTGTTCTTTTATAATTTCGCAGTGCAATAACATTCCGAGGATTAAGGGTATCGTTGAAAAGCTGTGTGTAATGTGCGGGAATACGGTGGAGTTTCTTGGGAATACATACTACACTTTTCCGGAACCTGAATTGGTGGCGGGGCTATCTTCAAAGGAGCTTGAAACACTGCGGGCGGGATATCGTGCGGCGTATGTTTCGGAGGCTGCAAAGAGCATTGCAAGCGGCAAACTCGACCTTTCGGATATAATGTCGAAGCCGACGGAAGAGGCAAAGCGGGAGCTTTTAAAAATCAATGGTGTAGGAGAAAAGGTAGCGAGTTGTACGTTGCTTTTCGGGATGTCAAAACTCGACGCGTTTCCTGTTGATGTGTGGATGAAACGCGCGATAGAAGAGTTTTTCGGCGAAAAAAAGTTTGATTACAGGCGCTTTGGCGGATATGCGGGACTTGCCCAGCAGTATATGTTTCATTATATGCGTAACGGAAACAGGTAATATGTTGAAAAATAACTGGACATTTTGATAAAAAAATATTATTATATATAAAGAGAAATTAATATCGGGAGGGACAGGATTTGGGTAATGTAAAATATAAGCGCATCCTGCTTAAACTCAGCGGAGAGGCGCTTGCAGGAGACAAGAAAACAGGACTTGATTTTAACGTTATAAAATCTGTATGTGCAACAGTTAAAGAATGTGTTGAGTTGGGCGTACAGGTTGGAATTGTTGTTGGCGGCGGAAACTTCTGGCGCGGAGTCAAGGATGGCGGCGGGCATATGGACAGAACGCGTGCAGACCATATGGGAATGCTTGCAACAACAATAAACTCACTTGCTGTTGCTGATGTGCTTGAACAGATGGAGGTTCCCGTCAGAGTTCAGACTGCAGTTGAGATGCGCGCTTTTGCAGAGCCGTATGTAAGAAACCGTGCAATCCGTCACCTTGAAAAGGGGAGAGTTGTAATATTCGGTTGCGGAACAGGTAACCCCTTCTTTTCAACAGATACAGCAGCCGTTCTCCGTGCAGCGGAGATGGACGCTGAGGTTATTATGAAGGCGACGAATGTCGACGGTGTTTATGACTGTGACCCGCAGAAGAACGCAAATGCTATTAAATTTGACGAGCTTACATATGATGAGGTTCTTGCACGTCATCTCAACGTTATGGATACAACAGCAACTTCTCTCTCGATGGATAACGATATTCCGATAATAGTATTCTCACTTAAAGAATGTGAAAACATCAAACGGGTAGTACTCGGTGAAAAAATAGGAACAGTAGTAAGAAAGGAAGATTGATTATGAGACCTGAAATTAAAGAATTTGACGAAAAGATGCAAAAGAGCGTTTCTGTTGTGGCAGAGGAATTTTCTGCTGTCCGCGCAGGACGTGCAAACCCTGCCGTTCGCGATAAAATAACAGTTGATTATTACGGCACACCAACACCCATTCCGCAGGTTGGTTCGGTTTCCGTTCCGGAGCCGCGCGTGCTCCTTATCCAGCCGTGGGATGCTTCTATCCTCAAAGCTGTTGAAAAGGCAATTCTTTCATCAGACCTCGGTATTAACCCGGCAAATGACGGCAAGTGCATCCGTCTTGCTTTCCCGCAGCTTACGGAAGAGCGTCGCCGTGACCTTATTAAGCAGATCAAGAAGATCGGTGAGGATGGCAAGGTCGCAGTAAGAAACATCCGCCGTGATGCTTTGGATAAGTTCAAGGCTATGAAGAAGAAGTCGGAAATCACAGAGGATGACCTTAAAGGACTTGAAGACGATATCCAGAAAACAACAGATAAAAACTGCAAGGATATTGATGTGATGACAGAGAAAAAAGAGAAGGAGCTTCTCGAAATCTAAGGAGAGACTTCCTGATGGGTATTTTTAAGAAAAAAAGTGAGGTGCAAGGCGTTGATTTTAACGCCTTGCCCGAGCATATTGCCATAATTCTTGACGGAAACGGGCGCTGGGCAAAACGCCGCGGTATGCCCCGTACGGCAGGACACGCCGTCGGCAGCGAAAATTTCCGAAAGATAGCAACGTATTGTAACGACATAGGCATAAAATATCTCACGGTATATGCTTTTTCCACAGAAAACTGGAAAAGACCTGAGGATGAGGTTTCAACCATAATGTCGCTTCTTGAAAAGTATATTCTTGAAGCGATTGAAGAGGTTACAAAGAAAAACCTTCGCCTTCGTTTCTGGGGCAGGCGCGACAACCTCAGCAAAAATATAATTGAGCTTATGGAAAAGGCTGAAAAGAAATCAGAAGAGATGACGGGAATGCAGGTAAATGTCTGCTTAAACTATGGTGCAAGAGATGAAATCACAGGCGCAGTGCAGAAAATTGCTTCCGGCGTTCTTGACGGCAGTATTGATGCGGCTTCAATTACGGAAGAAACAATCGGCGAAAATCTCTATTCCTTCGGTGCGCCCGATCCGGATCTTCTGATCCGTCCGGGCGGAGAAATGAGGCTTTCAAACTTCCTTTTGTGGCAGCTTGCTTACAGCGAGATGTTCTTCTCGGATAAGCTGTGGCCTGAGTTTGACGAAAGAGAACTTGACCGCGCAATTATAGAATATCAGAAGCGAAACAGAAGATTTGGGGGTATATAAGTATGCTTACTCGGATTATTTCTGCGATAGTTGCTATTGCAGTTTTTATAGGGGTGGTATATTTTTTGCCCCCTGTTTGTTTTACTTTAACGGTTGCGGCGGTTATGGCGATTGCGGCATATGAAATAACTCTTGGCAGCGGAATAGTAAGAAACAAGCCTCTTGGCATAATTTCGTGTGCTTTTGCCGCAATTGTTCCGCTGTTCATCGGTTTTCCGATGCTTGAAAAATATCTTTTTGCAGTTGCTTTTGCAGGACTTGTTTTGTTTTTCTGCGCCTGGCTTGCACAGTACGGAAAAGTGTCGCTTGTGATGGTGCTTTCATCGTTTTTTGGCGGAGTTGTTCTTCCGCTCCTTTTTTCTATGATTTTAAAAATTCGCGCAGTACCTCACGGTGAGTTCTGGATTCTGTTTCCGTTTGTTGCAGCGTGGATGACTGATACCGGTGCATATTTTTCGGGCTTCTTTTTCGGAAAACACAAGCTCTGTGAGAATATCAGCCCGAAAAAAACAGTCGAAGGCGCAATAGGCGGTACAGTGGTGTGCATTTTTTCGCTCATCGCTTTTGGTATGATAATGGAGAAAAGCTTTGGTGCGGATATAAACATCACCTTACTTGCAATAGGTGCGCTTGTACTTTCTGTTCTTGCGCAGGTCGGCGATTTGTCATTTTCAATTATAAAGCGCGAATATAATATCAAGGATTACGGCAAACTTATGCCGGGTCACGGCGGAGTTCTTGACCGCTTTGACAGCACGATGTTTACAATTCCTTTCTCATATATACTTCTGATAATTGGCGGTATCTTATAATGGTTGAAAATTTATCAATACTTGGTTCTACGGGTTCGATAGGAACTCAGACACTTGATGTTGCAAGAAAACTTAATATAAAAGTTTTGGCAATTTCTGCAAACAAAAACATAAAACTTCTGGAAACGCAGGCAAGGGAATTCTCTCCAAAGCTTGTTGCCGTGGCGGATGAAGCACTTGCAAAAGAGCTTAAAACATCGCTTTCTGACACTTCCTGCAAGGTTGTTTCGGGAAAGGAAGGAATTCTTGAAGCGGCGTCGGTTTGTGATGCGGATACCGTTATGTCTGCGCTTGTCGGCATGGCGGGAATAGAGCCTACTCTTGCGGCAATAGACAGCGGAAAAAATATTGCCCTCGCAAACAAGGAAACACTTGTCTGTGCCGGCGAGATTGTTATGAAGAGAGCTTCTGAAAAAGGAGTAAAAATAATTCCGGTAGATTCTGAACATTCAGCGGTATTTCAGTCTTTGCACGCATCTGTGTCTCCCGGGTGCGAGCTTACCAGAATAATCCTCACGGCGTCCGGAGGTCCTTTTTACGGAAAGAAAAGGGAAGAGCTTTCGTCTGTTACCGTAAAGGAAGCTTTAAACCATCCGAACTGGGATATGGGGGCAAAGGTTACAATAGATTCCGCGACACTTATGAATAAAGGTCTTGAATTTATTGAGGCGATGTGGCTTTTTGACTTGAAACCTGAAAATATAGACATAGTAGTTCACCGAGAGAGCATAATCCATTCTATGGCGGAATTTCGCGACGGTGCGGTTATAGCACAGCTTGGAACACCTGATATGAGAACGCCTATTTCGTTTGCGTTGACATATCCCGAGCGTATGAATTTTGGCGGAGATTATCTCGACTTTACGAAGCTTTCAAGTCTTTCTTTCGGTTTGCCGGATATGGAAACTTTCAGGTGCCTTTCTCTTGCGTTGCAGGCAGCAAAACGTGGCGGAACAGCAGGTGCTGTTCTCAACGGCGCAAATGAAGCCGCTGTTGATCTTTTTCTCAATTCAAAAATAAAATTCCTTGAAATTGCAGAGTATATAGAAAGAGCAAGAGAAATTCTCGGAATAGTCGACGATCCTTCTCTTGAACAGTTGATTGCAGCATCTGAAAATGCAAAAAATACAGTTTATTCATTAGTTTAGAAGGTGATTCTTATTTATATTCTTCTTGTTATACTGCTTTTTGGTGCGCTTGTTGCAATTCACGAATCCGGGCATTTTTTTACGGCGAAATTATCCGGAGTAAAAGTTAACGAATTTGCGATAGGTATGGGACCTGCCATATTCAAAAAGCAATATGGCGAGACGCTTTATGCAATAAGGCTTCTTCCTTTCGGCGGATTTTGCGCGATGGAGGGGGAGGACGCAAAATCGGATGATCCCAGAGCGTTTGGAAACATATCGGTTTTTAAAAGAATAATTATAGTTCTTGCAGGGTCTCTGACAAACCTTGTCGCGGGATTTCTCGTTCTGGCTGTCGTTTTTGCGCCGGTACGTGAGTGGTATACTCCCATTGTTGAAAATGCCCCGGTTCCTGTTGAGGCGACGGAAAATGTCTTGCGGTCAGAAGATGTAATCCGGTCTGTTGACGGGTATAAAGTATATCTTTATAACGACATTTTTTTTGGCCTTGACCGAGGTGGAGAAGATCAGAAATACGACATTGAAGTTTCGCGTAATGGAAAGAAAATTCTTCTTGAGAATGTTGTTTTGATAAGTGGCGGAGAAAATACGGATTCCGCAAATCAGATAACCTTTAAAATTCAGAAGAGCTCATTTTTGAATAAAACAGCTTTCGTTTTTAAAAACGGAGCAAATCTCGTGAGACTCGTTATTGTTGGTCTCTGGGATTTGCTGAGAGGTGCTGTTTCGACGGAGGGTATGGCAGGACCTGTCGGAATCGGTAAGATTATGGTCGATACTGCAAAGGTCAGTATGAGCTCGCTCTGGTATCTGCTTGCGTTCATTTCAATAAACCTTGGTGTTATGAACCTGCTTCCGTTTCCCGCGCTTGATGGCGGAAGATTTGTGTTTTTGTTAATTGAGCTTATCTTCGGAAAAACCGTTCCGAAAAAGTATGAGGGATACATTCATCTTGCAGGCCTTGCGATTCTTATGCTGTTTATGGTTTTTATAACGTTCAATGATATATCGGGTTTGATTTTTAAATAAGTGTTTGGTGAGAAGATATGGAAAGAAGAAAAACAAAGAAGATAATGGTCGGGAATGTGCCGGTTGGCGGAGATGCGCCGATAGCGGTACAGTCCATGTGCAATACCGATACCCGCGACATAGCGGCAACACTCGGACAGATGGAGCGGTTGCGCCATGCGGGATGTAAAATTGTGCGTGTTGCGGTAGTTGATAAAGAAGCTGCATTTGCAATAGGAAAACTTGCTGAGAAGGCAGAGATGCCCATTGTTGCCGACATACACTTTGACTGGAAGCTTGCGATTGAGGCTGCGGCAGCTGGAGCAGCTAAGATACGAATCAACCCCGGCAATATCGGAGACGATGACAGGGTGAACGAAGTTGTGCGCGCGTGCAGAAGCCGCAACATTCCGATAAGAATAGGAGTAAACGGCGGCTCGCTTGAAAAGGGTGTCCTTGAAAAGTACGGTGTTTCTGCACGAGGTCTTGTAGAGTCTGCAAAATCACACATTTTCATTCTTGAAAAATTCGATTTTGATGATATCTGCATATCGGTAAAGGCGTCATCCGTTGCCCTCACCGTGGATAGTTACAGGCTCCTTTCAAAAGAGGTTGACTATCCTCTTCACCTTGGGGTTACGGAAGCCGGAACGGTCAGGATAGGCCGTCTTAAATCGGCAATAGGCATCGGCGGTTTGCTGCTTGACGGAATCGGAGACACAATACGTGTGTCGCTTACCGAGGATCCTGTCTGTGAGGTTGAAACGGCGTATGATATACTGCATTCGATAGGAATGTCAGAAAATGTTCCTCAGCTTGTTTCTTGTCCCTCCTGCGGAAGAACGATGATTGACCTTATACATATTGCAAAAGAGGTTGAGGAGCGCCTTTCCGGAATTAAGAAACCAATTAAGGTTGCTGTTATGGGTTGTGTGGTAAACGGCCCCGGTGAGGCAAGAGAAGCAGACATCGGAATGGCAGGCGGAAAAGAGCAGGGAATACTCTTTAAAAAAGGCGAGATAGTAAAAAAAGTGCCTATGGATAAAATAGTGGATGAGCTGATTTTGATGGCACAGGAAATATAAAAGTAGGTTGTTATGAATAAAGAAAACTTGAAACTTTTTGGCGAGGTTTTCAAGATAAGGGGCGATGACAAGCTTAAAACTCTTGAAAACACGGTTTATGTAAAGTCTCTTTCGGCTGATAAAACAGAAAACAGAATAGTTGCAAATATTTTCTCCGAAAAGATACTTGGTTTCCGCGAACTTCGCGATGCGGAGCGGGTGATTTGTGAAAAGTACAGACTCAAAGAAGCAAGACTTATCCCGAATTACCCAAAAGAACTTTTCTGCGATGAATATTTTGCAGAACTTGAAAAAAGAATACTTGAAGAGTTTCCTTCGGCGACAGGTCATTTTTCGGGAGCTGAATGGAGCATTGAGGACGATAACATACTCACGCTTAAATTACGCAGCGAGCCCAACGGATTTTTGGGTAGCTGTGTAAACTTTATCAAAACTTCGGTTGATGCGGAATTTAGCATACGGATAGATGTTGAAGTAAAAACGTTTGAGGGAAAAGATTTGGAAGCGGAAGAACGCATAGAGACGCTCCGGAGAAAGATTGAGGAGGAAGCGAAGGAGTCTGCAAACAAACCGAAGATGACACCCGCTCCCGAAGCACCGAAAGCAACGCCAGCAAAGACATTTATGAGAAGAAAGCTCACAGAAGAAAAAGGCGAGGTTGTTCTCGGAAAAGCTGCGTTTGGTGAGTATATAGACATAAGTGAAGTTGAGAACTCTTTTGGCGATATTTCTGTCAAAGGAGAGATTTTTGCTGTTGAAAGCAGAGTCTTTGAAGAACGGGGCGTTGCAACGCTCAGCTTTGATATGACGGATTTCAAGGGCTCCGTCAGGGTTGTTGTAAGAAATATAAAGCTTGAGAATTTATCTGATGTTGAATCAAAGCTTAAAAAAGGTGCATATGTGCATGTGTATGGTTCAACTCAATATGATACATACTTGAAAGACACAATAATCCGCCCGAAAAACATTGTTCTGGGTGAGGCGGAGAAGCGACTTGACACGGCAGAAGAAAAACGTGTTGAGCTTCACCTGCATACAAGTATGTCAACAATGGACGGTGTAACACCTGTTGATAAGCTTATGAAGCGCGCTGCCGAATGGGGGCATAAGGCGATAGCAATAACAGACCATGGCGTTGTTCAGGCGTTTCCGGAGGCTATGAAGGCGGCATCAAAGCTTGATATTAAAGTGATATACGGTGTTGAGGCATACTATGGCGGCAGTAAGAAGTCGCAGATAGTAACAGGAAACGTTCCTGGCAGTTTTGACGGTGAGTTTGTCTGCTTTGACATTGAAACGACAGGTCTTTACAAAAATACCTGTAAGATAATCGAAATTGCCGCGGCAGTGCTTAAAAACGGGGAAGTGTGCGATAAGTTCCAGACATATGTAAATCCTAATTGCGCAATACCCGAAAAGATAACAGAGCTTACGGGCATTACAAATGCAACTGTTGCAAATGCTCCTGAAATTGGTGCAGCACTCCGTGATTTTTTGAACTTTGTTGATGGCAGACCGTTTGTTGCGCATAATGCGGAGTTTGATATAGGCTTTATACAGCAGGCGTGTGCAGAGCTTTCAATCGAGTATGATTTTAACTATATAGACACGCTCGAGCTTTCAAGAAAGCTTCTTCCCGATATTAAGAACCACAAGCTTGATACTGTTGCAAGAGCCTTGAAGCTTCCGAAGTTCGAACACCACAGGGCGCTTGATGATTCCGTAACCGATGCACTTATACTAAGAGAGCTTTTTGCTATGCTCCGCGAATTTTATGGAGTGACGACGGCAACGGAAATAAACACGGTCTCTTTTTCGGGTAAAACCAAGGACAGGCTGTCGAGATACCACATGATAATACTTGTAAAGAACTATGAGGGACTTAAAAATCTTTACAAGCTTATATCTGTTTCCCATCTTAAATATTATAACGGCAGACCTATAATTCCCGCATATGAGCTTGAGGCGCACAGAGCGGGGCTTATTATCGGCTCTGCGTGTGAAGCGGGAGAGCTGTACAGTGCAGTCATAGAGGGGAAGAAGTTTGATGAGCTGAAAAAAATAGCGGAGTTTTACGACTTTCTTGAAATTCAGCCAATCGGCAATAATGCTTTTATGCTCAGTAACGGTATCGCTTCCTCAGAGGAGGATATAAGAAACTTTAACCGGACGATAGTAAAGCTCGGGGAAGTGCTCAACAAACCCGTGGTTGCTACCGGAGACGTTCATTTTCTTGAACCCTATGACGAGCTTTACCGCCGTGTTCTTATGGCAGGGAAAAACTTTTCCGATGCTGATAATCAGGCGCCACTCTATCTCAAAACAACAGATGAAATGCTCTCTGAGTTTTCATATCTCGGCAGGGAAAAGGCGTATGAAGTTGTCGTTAAAAACACAAATATGATAGCTGAGCTTTGCGAAGAGATAAGACCGATACCGAAGGACCCGTATCCTCCGTCGATTGAGGGCTCAAAAGAAGAACTTAAAATGCTCTGCTATACCAAAGCCCGCGAGCTTTACGGAGAAGAGCTTCACGAGGTGGTCCGGGACCGTCTTGAATATGAGCTTTCAAAGATTATCGGTCACGACTTTGATGTTATGTATATGATAGCGCAGAAGCTCGTTACAAAGTCGGTGTCAGACGGCTATCTTGTCGGCTCCCGAGGCTCTGTCGGTTCGTCGTTTGTTGCATTTTTGTCAGGTATTACAGAGGTAAATGCGCTTCCTCCGCATTACAGATGCAAGACGTGTAAGCACGTTGAATTTGTTGAGGGTGGAGAATTTGCGGCAGGTGCGGACCTTCCGGATAAAGCTTGTCCTAAATGTGGGGAAAGGATGATAAAAGATGGGTTCAATATCCCGTTCCAGACTTTCCTTGGCTTTGACGGGGACAAGACTCCCGATATCGACCTTAACTTTTCGGGTGAATATCAGTCAACGGCACACGGTCAGGTCATCGACCTGTTTGGTGAGGGACACGTTTTCCGAGCGGGAACGGTTGCGACCGTAGCGGATAAGACTGCCTATGGCTACGTTAAAAAGTACCTTGAAGAGCGCGGTATGAATGTCAGCCGCGCAGAGGAAAACCGCATGACGGCAGGTTGTACGGGAATTAAGCGAACAACAGGTCAGCATCCGGGCGGTGTAATGATTGTTCCCAAGGATAAGGAGATTTATGATTTCACGCCGGTTCAGCATCCTGCGGACGACAAAGACTCAGATATCATCACAACTCATTTCGCGTATGAATATATCCACGACAATCTATTAAAACTTGATATGCTCGGGCACGATGACCCGACGATGATTAAGATGCTCGAGGACCTTACGGGCGTGAATGCGAGGGGAATTCCGCTTGATGACCCTGAAACGATGAGCATTTTTACATCTATTGCCGCTATCGGAATAGATGCAGATGCTCTGCTTGGGAAAACGGGCTCGGTTGCCATTCCTGAATTCGGAACGCGTTTTGTGCGCGAAATGCTCAACGACACCAAGCCAACAACCTTTGACGAGTTGGTCAGAATCTCGGGTCTTTCACACGGAACGGATGTCTGGCTCAATAACGCACAGACTCTGGTCCGTGACGGCACTGCAACACTTAAACAGGTTATTTGTGCACGAGATGATATAATGCTCTATCTAATTGACAAGGGCGTTGACCCGAAGCTTTCGTTTACCATTATGGAAAGTGTGCGAAAGGGCAAAGGCTTAAAACCCGAATGGGAAGAAGAAATGCTCTCGCATAACGTTCCGCAGTGGTACGTTGAGTCCTGTAAGAAAATCAAGTATATGTTCCCGAAGGCTCATGCCGTTGCGTATGTTATGATGGCTTTCAGGATTGCCTGGTTTAAGGTTCATCATCCCAAAGCATTTTATGCGGCATATTTTTCAATAAGGGCAAAGGCGTTTGATGCAGCGGTTATGACAAATGGAGATCAGGTTGTGCTTTCTAAAATTGAAGAGCTCAATTCGATGGAGAAGATTTCGCAGAAGGACGAGAATATGCTCGTAACGCTTGAAGTGTGCCACGAGTTTTATAAACGCGGCTTTAAGTTTGAGCCTATTGATTTGTATAAGTCCCACACAAAGAATTTCCTTGTTACGGAGGAAGGACTTCTTCCGCCTTTCACGGCAATATCGGGCCTTGGAGAAGTTGCTGCACAGAATATCGTTGAGGCTCGTGAAGAAGAGCCTTTTACATCGGTTGATGAAATTCAGAGACGTTGCAGTAAGGTGTCAAAAGGTGTCATAGAAATGCTTGAAGCAAATAATGTTCTTGTCGATATACCAAGCACAAGCCAGATAACTCTTTTTTAATGAAAAACACAAAAAACTTGCAAATTTTGCAGAAATATGTTATCTTTAATTAGATATTAAAAGCGAGGTGAAAGATGTGCGCTTTATCCCGATAAATCTTGATAACGTGAAAAATGCCGCTACAATGTTTGTTGGCATAGCAAACCGCGCTCCCTGGAATGCGGAATGGACATATTCTTCGGCATATGCCCGTCTTTTCACTATTGCAAAGTCTGTCGGCTTTACAGGGTTTATAACAATGGACAACAACGGTTTACCCTGCGGTTTCATTATGGGCAACACGAAAAACCGGAGCGATGGAGGGCTTGATTTCGTTCTCTGCGAAATTTGTTATCAGAACAGCGAATCGGGTTTTATGTATGCACAGAAGACCCTTGATTACCTTGAAGAGCAGCTTGCGGCACGACATATTGACCGTATGGTATATATGGAAGAGGGCGGAGATGCCGTTTCAAAGTATTTTGCCGCGTTGAACTTTTCTGAAATAGAAAAGGTTGTTGTGGTCGAAAAGAAAATCAAGTGATTTTTGCAATTTATTCAAAAAATGACAATTCACTCTTGATTTTCTTTGAAAATATGGTAAACTAACATAGTGAAAAAATTTAAGGAGATGTATTTATGCCACTCGTAACTTCAACAGAAATGTTCCGTAAAGCATATGAAGGCGGCTACGCGATAGGTGCTTTCAATGTAAACAACATGGAAATTGTTCAGGGAATCACAGAAGCAGCAAAAGAAGTTAATTCTCCGCTTATTCTCCAGGTTTCCGCAGGTGCAAGAAAGTATGCAAAGCACGTATACCTTATGAAGCTTATTGAAGCTGCAATCGAGGATACAGACCTTCCGATCTGCGTTCACCTCGACCACGGCGACAGCTTTGAAATCTGCAAGTCCTGCATTGACGGCGGCTTTACTTCTGTTATGATTGACGGTTCAAAATATTCTTTCGAAGAGAATATTGAGCTCACAAAGAAGGTTGTTGACTATGCACACGCAAGAGGCGTAGTTGTAGAAGGTGAGCTTGGTAAGCTTGCAGGTATTGAGGATGACGTAAACGTATCCGATGAGGATGCACAGTTCACAAACCCTGCAGAAGTAGAAGAGTTTGTTACACGCACAGGCGTTGACTCTCTCGCAATTGCTATCGGCACAAGCCACGGCGCATTTAAGTTCAAGGGTGAGCCGAGACTCCGCTTTGACATTCTCGAAGAGGTTTCAAAGCGCCTTCCGAAGTTCCCGATCGTTCTCCACGGCGCATCTTCCGTTATACCGGAATATGTAGAAATGATCAATTCAAACGGCGGAAATATGCCGGGTGCACAGGGTGTTCCGGAAGCAATGCTTCGTCAGGCAGCAGGTATGGCAGTCTGCAAGATCAACATCGACTCTGACCTCCGCCTTGCTATGACAGGAACAATCCGTAAGTACTTTGCAGAGAATCCGGAGCACTTCGATCCGAGACAGTATCTCTCACCTGCAAGAGCAAACATTAAAGAGCTTGTTAAGCACAAGATTGTTAATGTTCTCGGAAGCAACGATAAGATATAACTAATAGAACTAATTCGGGTGACAGACTGCTCTTGCGGTTTGTCACCTGTGTTATTTGGGTTGTGGCGATTTGAAAAACAGATACTTATTTTGGTATTGCACTGCTTTTGTCATTGCTTCGCAAATCTGCGGAATTTGTAAGACTGCGGCAGGTTTCGCTTTTTTGACGGCATCAGCTGTGGCAATAGCTGTTTGTGTGCTTTGCTTTAAACATTATAAGGTTGCGGCGTGTCTTGTTGTACTTGCAACGTTTCTATCAGTTCTTTGGTATAATTTTTATATTTTCCGTGATGAAACACCGCGTGAACTTTTGTCGGGTGAACATAAAATAACGGCAGAGGTAACCTCGTACAGCAAAGAGTCTTCCTCGGGATCGGGGACGAATGTCGATGTTAAGTTTGACTTTGAAGGACGCACTTTCAGATCGAGGCTGTTTATAAACTCTGCGGAGAGGGAGCTTTCTCCGGGTGAAGTTATTTTGGTTTGTGCGGAATTTAAGGATTATGAAAATACTGAATTTTTCGCCGGGAAAACATATTACAAATCCCGCTATATCGACATTTTCGGGTTTGCGGAAGAGTTGACGGTTATTTCTGAAAATACGGGTTTCAATGTGAGATATCTTCCGCAGTATCTGGCGGAAAAGTTTAAGAAAATGACGGACAGGCTGTTTTCCGGGGAAACGGCAGAGTTTTTAAAGTCACTTATTTTGAGCGACAAAAGCGGACTTTCGGATGAATTTAAAGAAGACTTGCGAGCAACCGGTTTATCGCATGCCGTTTCTGTTTCGGGCTTTCACATTTCGTTTCTTGTCGGCTTTTTTCTGATTTTCACAAAGAACAGATATTTAAAGTTGTTCGCGATACCGGCGGTCTTTCTTTTTGCGCTTATGGTCGGTGCGCCACAATCGGCTCTGCGTGCCGCAATTATGCAGTCGTTGCTTCTTGTTTCTTCTGTGCAGAAGAGAGAGTATGACTCACTCACGGCACTTTCGTTTGCTGCATTTTTGCTTGTCTTCATAAATCCGTATTGCGCAACGGATGTCGGATTTGTTCTCTCATTTCTTTCGACATTCGGAATAATTGTGTTACACAAGAAAACATTCGCGTTCTGTATGACGTTACTCGGGGATTACAACGGAAGATTCAGAAAAGTTGCGACTGCGTTTCTTGCAGTTGCTTCGGTCTCGGTTTCTGCGACATTGTTTACAATTCCGGTCCTGTCGGTTTCGTTCAATTACATATCGATTATAGGTCCTGTTTCAAACGCACTGTTGAATTTTTTCATAACGTCCGCTTTTATATCCGGGATATTGGTTGTTCTCATAGGATTTGTTTGCTTTCCGGTTGCAAAAGGAGTTGCTGTTGTTTTGGAAGCTGTTGTCGTTTTTCTTATGAATACAATAAAAGCAATGTCAAAGATTCCGTTTTCTGAAGCTTTTGTCGGAGAAGCAAATGTTGTCTTCTTTGCTTGCTTTTTATGCTTTCTGATAATATTTGCAATTATAAGCGGCAGGAATAAAATACGGTTTTCTGTTTTACTTGGTGTAATGGGTTTCTCTGTCGTTGCTCTGATGCTTGCGGGAACAATTAAACCCATAGAAGAGAATGACGGAATAAGGTTTGATGTTCTTGATGTAGGTCAGGGACAGTGTGTCTTTGTGACGTATAATGATGCGTGTATCGTCGTTGATTGCGGCGGTGACAAAGAGGCAGATGATATTGCGATTTCTCATGTTCTTCACAATCGCATAAAAGACATAGATGCGATGATTCTCACGCATGCACATTCAGACCACTCAAACGGTGCGGAATATCTTATTGATACAATACGGACAGATAAAATTTATATGCCGGCAACCGATAAATACAATTCAGCCTTCATTAAGATTTTAAACAACTCCGATGAAAATTGTGAAACGATATTTGTTGAAAATGATATGACGCTTGATGTTGGCGGTATTGCTATTGAGCTTCTGACCCTGCCTCACGGAAACGAGGAGAACGAAAACGGTCTTGTTGTCATCGTGCGCGATGGTGATTATGAGCTTCTGATTACCGGAGATATTCCTTCGGACAGTGAAAAGCTTATACTTGATAAATTGCCGGACTGCGAGTCTTACATTGTGGGACATCACGGCTCGAAGAGCTCATCTTCTCAGGCTCTGCTTAATAGAGTTTTGCCTGAACTTTGTGTTATTTCCGTCGGCGCCGGAAATACATACGGTCATCCTTCCTCGGCTGTTTTAAAACGGATGGAAAATATAGGTACAAATATTGCAAGAACAGATGTTGACGGAACGGTAACTTTTTATTCAAGGCAGGTGGAAAATAAAAAATGACAATAAAGGAATTTAAAGATTCGCTAAAAAACGATAACATTTCAAATTTGTATGTCTTCCACGGTGAGGAGGGATATCTCCGGGAATACTACCTCTCAGAGCTTGAAAAGAGGGTAGTAGGTGATATGATGCCGGAGTTTAACCTCACGGTAATAAACGGAGAAACTGATTTTAAAACGCTTTCCCAGGTTGTCGAAAGCTATCCTGCAATGAATGAAAAGAGGCTTGTAATTGTCCGCGATTTTGATATAGTTTCCGCGAATGCGGATTTTTCGGAAAAGGCGCAGGAGCTTTTTTCGGATATGCCTGAATACTGTGTTCTGGTCTTTGTGTATTCCGGAATTGAATTCAAGCCTGATAAACGACGGAAGCTTTACAAAACCATAGAACAGTATTCGGAAATTGTTGAGTTCAAACGCGCTTCGCGAACCGACCTTCTCTCATGGATAAAGAGGCGGTTTCTCGCAAACGGAAAAGATATTGCAACAGATACTGCCGATTTTCTTATGTTTTATTCCGGAGAACTTATGGAGCAGCTTATTCCGGAAATCGAAAAGGTCAGCGCATATTCCAAAAAGAAAGAGATTACAAAAGCTGATATTGAAGCCGTGGCATCACGAAACATTACTTCAATTATTTTTGATGTTCTGAATGCGATTGCAGACCGCAAGTATGCAAAGGCACTTTCGGCGATTGATGATCTGCAAACGCGGAATGAAAAACCGATAGCGGCACTTGCTCAGATAGCACAGCAGTTTCGGAGAGTTTATGCAGCAAAGCTGATTTTAGAACGTGGTGGAGGCAGAAAAGAGGTTGTTGACCTTTTTGAAATGAGAAATGAATATCCTGCACGCATAGCTATTGATGCCGCAAGAAAAATAGAGACGAAGAGTGTTCGCAGTGCTATAACACTTGCGGCTGAGGCGGATGAAAAACTTAAACTTGGCGCAGGGTGGGAAATCATTACGCAGCTCGTTGCAACTCTTGCTGCGGAGGTGTCCCGATGAAGAGGGTCAGAGAAACAATAATCGTAGAAGGACGATATGACCTGAACACACTAAAACAGTGCGTCGATGCTCATATCATAGAAACTTCCGGCTTTGGAATATTCAACGATTCCGAAAAACAAAAGCTCATAAAGCGACTTGCTGAAAAAAACGGGATAATAGTTTTTACTGACAGCGATGGAGCGGGATTCGTTATAAGAAATCTGATTTCTCAGATTGTCGGAAAAGATAAGTTGAAGCATGCGTATATCCCTGAAATTCCCGGTAAGGAACGCAGAAAAACCCAATGCTCAAAAGCAGGACTTCTCGGCGTTGAGGGCATGACGCGGGAAGTGATATTAAATGCGCTGCAACGCTCAGGGGCAACGTTTGATGACGAAGAAAGAAAACCTATGGCAAATCTCACAAAGCGTGATATGTATTTCTACGGTCTTTCGGGGCACGAAAACAGCGCGCGCCTTCGTGAGGCACTTGCCGTAAAGCTCGGGCTTCCCCGTCTGATGTCTTCAAATGCACTGCTCGCTGCTGTTAATATAATTCTCACGAAAGAAGAATTTGAGAGTGCTCTCCGTGAGATACAATAGGCTTGTATTCTTTTTTTCGCCGCCGTGTGTTTTGTAATTACACTGCGGCGGTTTTTCATATACTTTTCAGTGAGGTGATATGTCGATATGGACAGAACAAGATATCCCGGACAGAAAAGACAAAAGAAAAAAAGAAAAGGTTTGATGTTTTTCAGGCTGTTTTTGTGTTTTCTCATAATAATAGGCTCCGTTGTTGTAAAACATCTCAACGAGCCGGTAGTTGAAAAATTGTCGCAGGCGTTAAATGAAGAATTCAAGGTTTCGGAGGCTGTTGAGGCTGTTAGCGGAATTGCAAAAAAAGGAAACGACATACTTGAAGTTTTTAAAAATAAAGAAGAGGATGAGAGTGTCAGTCAGGAAGTATTTGAAAGCGATTATTATTTAACCGAAGATTTAAAAGAGCTTGAAAGGGAAATAGAGGAAAGCAGAAAGGAAAGTGAACTTAGACAAAAAGAGCTGAGTGTGGAAACACTCAGCTTTCAGATGAGTGAAGAAGAACTTTCTGATGATACAAAACCGGAGATTTTCAGAATTCCGCCACCTGCTAACTCTACGTATGTAAAAGAAAATATCGGATTCAAATATACATCACCGCTGTATGGAGTAATTACGTCGCGTTTTGGATATCGGGACCATCCGATTGTTGAAGATGCAAGCTTCCACACGGGGCTTGATATAGCGGCGAAAAAGGGGACGGCGATAGTGGCTTTTGCTGATGGGAGGGTTGTTTCGTCAGGAAAAAACTCGACCTATGGTAATTATCTCCTGATAGAACATTCTTCGGGAATAAAAAGCTTTTACGGCCATAATTCAAAACTTTGTGTAAGGGAAGGACAAAAGATTAAACTCGGGCAAAAGATAGCGGAGGTAGGAAGTACAGGTATGTCAACGGGGCCTCACCTTCACTTTGAAATAAGAAAAAACAACATCCGTCTTGACCCGGGGCTTTATATCTCACCGGAAAGTGTATAGCAAATGAAAATATCAAAAGTGCACATAAGTATCCCGTTTTTTGTTCTTCTCGCGCTTTTATATGTCTTTGACTTCGGGGAGGTATTCTTTCCGGCGATGCTGGCGGTTTTTCTTCACGAAGCAGCACATTTGTTTGCTATCCGGTGTTTTGGTGGAACGATAGAAAAAATAGATATAAGAGCTTTCGGGATTCGTGTGAATGTTCCGGAGCTTAAATATATGTCATATAAAAAAGAAATAATAATAGCTGCCGCAGGACCGCTTGCCGGAATTGTTGCGGCAGGCGTATCGCTTTTGGCAGCCAATATTTTTAAAAGTGAAGGTTTGTTCTTTTTTGCGGGCATAAACTTCGTCATAACTGCAATAAATCTTATACCTGTCTTTCCGCTTGATGGGGGAAGGATAACACTCTCTCTTATGCTTTGGCTCTTTTCCGTAAGGTTTGCATATGTAGTCAACTATGTCCTTACAATTGTTTCGATAGGAGTGTTGCTTGGTGTGTGTGTGGTTCTTGCAATAAACGGGAGTTTAAACCCATCACTTGTCATTTTTTCGATGTATATATCAATTTGCGGTATCAAGCATCGGGTTCGTTTTTGAGCTGTTCAACAAGCAGTCTTTCCTTAGGGGAAAGAGGGGCTTTGTCGAGCATATCGGGGCGTTTTTTGAACGTCCTGATAATGGACTGCTCGCGCCGCCACTTTTTTATGTTTGCGTGATGTCCGGAAAGAAGAATCTCCGGTACTTCGCGCTCGTGCCAGACCGCGGGGCGAGTATATTGCGGATATTCAAGAAGACCGTCAAAGTGGCTTTCTTCTGAAAAACACTCTTCATCGGAAAGAACTCCGGGAAGCATTCTTGCTATTGCGTCGGTTATTGCCATTGCGGGAATTTCGCCACCGGTGAGAACAAAGTCTCCGATGGAAATTTCTTCATCGACACACTCTTCGATAAAACGCTCGTCTATTCCTTCGTAATGGCCGCAGACGAGAATGAGGTGTGAATATCCTGAAGAAAGTTTTTTTGCCTTTTCCTGGTTAAATACTGAACCCTGAGGGGACATATATATCGTATAGGCGTCGGGCGATTTTGACTTGATTTCTGCCCAGCAGTTATAAAGCGCATCGGCATACATAACCATACCCATACCGCCGCCGTAAGGATAGTCGTCAACCTGCTTCTGTTTGTTCTTTGTAAAGTCACGAATCTGATAATATCCGATTGAAAGCTTTCCTTCCCGGCGTGCCCGACCTATAATGCTTTCGTTCATCATCGCGTCACAAGCTTCGGGAAAGAGTGTCATTATATCAATTTTCATCGGGTTCGCCGCCTTTCTCGGTCTTCATACCGGGAATTGGTGAAACATACATTATTTTGTTGTCAAGATCTACTTCACGGATAAATTCGCCGACAGCGGGAATCATATATTCTTCATTGCCGCGAACAACATAAACATCGTTTGCGGGAAGGGAGAGGACTTCAAAAAGTTTTCCGAGTGTTTCGCCGTCACGGTCGACGACGGTCATTCCTTCGAGGTCGCGGATAAAGTATGAGCCTTCTGAAAGCTCAACCTCGTCACGGTCAACAAAAACACACTTATTCCTGAGCTTTTCAGCTTCGTTTATATTGTTTATGCCCTCGAGCTTTAAGAGAACGCAGGTTTTGTGCACACGGGCTTTTTCAATGTTATATGCCAAGTTGTTTATATATACAACGTCAAAATCACACAGAAAGTCAACGGTGTCGCTCCATGGCTGGACTTTCACTTCACTGTATACGCTGTGTGTGTTGACGATTTTTCCGGCTTCAATTAAATTCATAGTATCACCTCAGATAAGGTATGGTTATAAATTCGGGGCTGTCAGAATTGGACAGCCCCGATATTAAATCAGTCAAGAATGTCAACTGATACCTTGATATTATCTTTAAGCGCAGCAGCTTTGATAACTGTACGAATTTCTTTTGCAATGCGACCGTGCTTTCCGATAACTTTGCCCATATCATCCGGAGCTACGCGAAGTTCGAGGACGAGCCCGTCTTCTTTTTCAACTTCCGTAACATTAACGGCATCAGGGTTTTCTACAAGGCTTTTTGCGATGTAAGTCAAAAGGTTTTTCATTTGTCTGTCACCTTTTCTCCGGTTTTACCGGTGGCAATTTACTGAATGGCGCCTGTACGCTTCAAGAGAGATTTTACAGTATCTGTCGGCTGTGCACCATTCTTGATCCATTCAAGAGCGCGGTCTGTATCGATCTTGATTTCAGCCGGTTCTGTAAGCGGGTTGTAAGTTCCGATCTCTTCAATGAATCTGCCGTCACGCGGGAATCTTGAATCAGCAACAACAACACGATAGAACGGAGCTTTCTTTGCACCGATTCTGCGAAGTCTGATCTTAACCATTTTTTCACCTCCATAATTTTATAAAGCAAATTTATGTTAATTTGTTTGCTTACAAGTTAGAAAGAAAAGGGGAATGAGCCGCTGCCGCCCATCCTTCTTGCTTTTCTTGACATTTGTTTTCCCATAGCTCCACTCGTCATCTGTTTCATCATTTTTCTTGATGCTTCAAATTGCTTTAAGAGCTTGTTTACTTCTTCTACCGTAACTCCGCTTCCTGCCGCTATGCGTTTTTTGCGGCTGAAATTTATCTGAGAAGGATTGTCTCGCTCGTAGGGAGTCATTGAAGAGATTATTGCATCAAGACGGACGAGAGCGCGCTCGTCTATCTTTGCGCCTGCAAGAGTCTTCGAGTCAATTCCGGGAATCATTTTTATAAGGTCGGACATTGAGCCCATATTCTGCATCTGCTGCATTTGTTCGCGGAAATCGGAAAGGGTGAATGTGTTTTCGCGGATTTTGCGTTCGAGTTCAACGGCTTTCTTTTCATCAAAAGCCTGTTCTGCTTTTTCTATAAGAGAGAGAACATCGCCCATGCCGAGGATTCGTGATGCCATGCGTTCAGGATGAAATGCTTCGATGCCGTCGAGTTTTTCGCCCGTGCCGACAAATTTGATCGGTTTTCCTGTAACTGCGCGGACAGAAAGTGCTGCTCCGCCTCGTGCGTCGCCGTCAAGCTTTGTCATAAAAATACTGTCGATGCCGAGCGCTTCGTTGAAGGATGATGCCGTGCTTACGGCGTCCTGACCGCTCATTGCATCAATAACAAGCATAATCTCGGTAGGGGAAACTTCACTTTTAATTGATTTGAGCTCGTTCATAAGCTCTTCGTCAATGTGAAGGCGGCCGGCTGTGTCAAGAAAAACAATGTCGTTTCCGTGCGCTTCTGCATGTGCTTTTGCAAGTTTTGCTATTTCCACGGGGGTTTTTCCTTCGGCTTTAAACACGGGTATATCCAGTTGCGAACCCAAAACTTCCAGCTGTTTGATAGCTGCGGGTCTGTATATATCACATGCGACAAGTAACGGGCGCTTTGAAGCTGTCTTTTTAAGGTGGGATGCAAGTTTTGCTATGTTGGTTGTTTTACCCGCACCCTGAAGTCCGACAAACATAACTATTGTCGGGGGTTTTGGTGAAATATTTAATTTTGCGCTTTCGCCGCCAATAAGCGATGTAAGTTCTTCGTTTACAATCTTAACAAGCTGTTGGGCGGGATTGAGCCCTTCGAGAACTTCCGTTCCTACTGCGCGTTCGGAAACCTTTGCAACAAAGTCGCGGACGACCTTGAAGTTAACATCGGCTTCAAGTAATGCAAGCTTAATTTCTCGCATTGCATCCTTTACGTCGCGTTCTGTAAGGCGGCCTTTTGAACGGAGCTTTTTAAAGGTAGCGGAAATCTTGTCGGTAAGATTTTCAAAAGCCATTTGCAGCCTCCAATACTAAAAATCAGACATCAAGTGCTTTTGCGCGGTCGATAATACCGTTTATGCAATTATCGAGTTCGGCATTTCTGTAGTTTGTGTCATTTATGAGCTTTATACGCTCGGCAGAGGAGACGATGCTTTTTACATCTTCGGAGAGCTTGCCAAATTTTTCGGCAAGACCGAGTTTTGACTCAAAATTGCGGAGAATTTCTTCGGAGCGTACGATGCTGTCGCGCACGCCCTGACGGGTGATTTCGAGGTGCTCTGCTATCTCGGCGAGAGAGAGATCCTCGTTATAGTAAAGGTCAAAGATTTCATGTTGTTTTTCCGTGAGGATATCGCCGTAAAAATCAAAGAGAAGTGTGAGCTCGAGTGAAACATTTCGCATAAAAACCCTCCTTTGTAAAGTTGCATAACTTTACAATATGGTATTTTACCATAAACTTTGCTTTGTGTCAAGGGAAATATCAATATATAGTAGAAATTAAATCTTGATGTTGTAATGCTTAATAAATTTGTGTATAATAAAAGAAAATGAGTGCACAAAACGAAGGAGATATTGTTGCGTTATGAAAATGACATATAAAGAGATACTTCCGGGAATAAATCTCCGTGTTATAGAAAGTGATGCATTTGAGACAAACTGCATTTCAATTCAGTTTGTCTCGGAAATAAATAATGAAACTGCATCAAAAATGACGCTCGTTCCGCGCGTTTTAAGACGTGGAACGGTTAAGCATCCCGATATGGAATCACTTGCGGCCGAGCTTGATGAAATGTACGGCGCAAGGATAGAACCCGTTTCGAGAAAATATGGTGACATCATCTCCGGCGGCTTTGTGTGCGACTTTGTCGATCCTGAAAAAACACTTTTCGGAAGTGTTGTAAAGCTTCTTTCTGAAATTCTTGTCAAACCAAAGCTTTCAGATGGCATTTTCGTAGAAGAATATGTTGACGGTGAACGGACAAACCTTATAGACGAAATTAAATCGGAAATAAACAATAAGCTCTCGTATGCTCACAAAAAAGCGGTTGAGATTATGTTTAAGAACACTCCTTATGCAGTGAGTGAACTCGGAACGGAAGAAGAGGCAGAAAAAATAGATTCCGCTTCACTTTATAAATATTATAAAAAGCTTGTCTGCGAAGCTCCGTGCGAAATTTTCTTCTGTGGCAACACGTCGTTTGATGAGGTGAAAAGTGCGTTTTTGCATATGTTTTCATCCTTGCCGGCGCGAAAGGGTACTAAGGTCAAATCGGGAAAACCCATTTATTCGGAGCTTGTGAGAAAAAAAGAACGGCTTGACATTTCGCAGGCAAATCTTCTTGTGGGAATGTATAACGAAAATGCAGATATATATGCTTCGAAGCTTTTGTGCGCAGTAATCGGCGGAGGAACATGCTCAAAGCTTTTTGTTAACGTAAGAGAAAAGCAATCGCTCTGTTATTTTACCGGAACGATGTATGATTCGTTTGAAAAATCAATGTTTCTCTATTGCGGTATAGATCCGAAAAATGCAAAAATTGCTGAGAAGGCTGTTCTTGATGAGTTTGAAAACTGTGTTCTTGCACAGATAACGGATGAAGAGATTCACAACGCAAAAAAGGGTATGATTGACGATATAATCACAGTCGACGATTCACTTTTTTCGATGGAAGCTTTCTGGCTTCGTGCGGCGCTTTTAGGAGATGAGAGAACGCCGTCTGAAATAGCTGCTTATATAAGAGAGCTTGACGGCGAAATGCTTTCGGACGTTGCGCGAGGATTTAAAACATCTGTGGTTTATTTGCTGACAGGATTGGAGGAGAGCGAAAATGCTGCAAAACTTTTGCCCCAAGCTTAATCAGAAGATGATATCCCATACCTGCGCAAACGGATTAAAGATATGTATTTTTCCTAAAAAAGGATTCAAGCGCGCGTATGCAATGCTTGCCGTAAATTACGGCTCAATAGACATATCCTTTGATACTGACGGGAAAATGTATACTTCGCCGCTCGGCGTCGCTCACTTTCTTGAACATAAGGTGTTTGAACAGCCTGACGGCGGGAATGCGCTTCAAGCTTTCGCGCAGACGGGAGCCTCGCCAAACGCCTTCACCAGTAAAACAAAGACGGCGTATTATTTCTCCGGTACGGAAAAATTTATGCGCAATCTTGAAATTCTTTTGGGTTTTGTAACCACACCGTATTTCACGGCGGAGAACGTTAAAAAAGAGCAGGGAATAATCGGCCAGGAAATCAGTATGGTCAACGACCGCCCCGGCTGGAGGGTTTATGAAAACCTTATGTCGGCAATGTACGCCGTACACCCTGCAAAGGACTCTATTATAGGTACGGTGGAGAGTATCTCTGAAATAACGCGTGATGTGCTTTTTAAGTGCTATAATACATTTTATGTTCCGTCAAATATGGCTTTGTGTGTCGCGGGTGATGTCTCTGCGGAAAAGGTTATTGCTGCCGCCGAATCTCTTCTTCCAAAAGAAAGGGTGGCACTTCCCGAACGGGATTACGGTTTGGAACCATGCGAGGTTGTCGACAGACGTGTGGTGCAGAAACTAGAAACGTCGATGCCGCAGTTTTCAATAGGTTCAAAATTTGCATTCAAGACAACCGGTGCAGAGGGGATGCGAAACAGAATTGTTGCAGAACTTGCAGCAGATATTCTGGGTGGCGGGTCATCGCCGTTGTATAATAAGCTTTATAGCGACGGAATGATTACGGCGGATTTTGACTGTGAGGCTATGGTTCTTCCCGGAAGCATTGCTCTTGTTCTTTCCGGTGAAAGCCGTGACCCCGACGCTGTCCTCACAAAGGTTTGCCTTGCTGCCGAAAGGTTGTCAAAGGATATTGACAACGCATATTTTGACAGGTGCAGGAAAGCATATCTCGGTCTTAAACTACGTTCTCTTGATAAGGTCAGAGCACTCTGTCAGGAGCAGGCGGAAGCCGTGTTTGCAGGATACGATTTTCTTGATAGTTTTGAGATTATAAACGAAATTACTCCGGATGAGATTTCGTGTTTTATATCGAAGTTTTTTAAAGAAGAAACGACGTCCGTTTCAATAGTTGCGGGTGAGTAGGTGAAGTTATGACAAACTTTATTTCTTTTCCCGGACTCGGATTTGAGTTTGAGATAAACAGAATTGCATTTTCTGTTTTCGGAAAACCTATTTACTGGTATGCGATAATAATAGCATTCGGTTTTCTTCTCGCTGTGTTTTATGGGTTTTCGAGAAGTCGTGAGTTTGATGTAAGCGACGACGACATAATAAATATGCTTGTTTTTGCGGTCCCGTTCGCCATAGTATTTGCAAGGCTTTATTATGTCGTGTTTAACTTTGAGCCTTACAGAAACAACCTTGTAGAGGTGTTTTATATTTGGGAAGGCGGAATTGCTATTTACGGCGCGATTATAGGATCGAGTCTCGGCGCACTGGTCTATTGTAAATTAAAGAAAAAAAGACTTATATCATTTCTTGATATCGGTGCTCTCGGACTTATGATAGGACAGGCAATAGGGCGTTGGGGAAATTTTGTGAATGCGGAAGCATATGGTCGTGTTACGGATTTGCCCTGGCGTATGCAGATAGGATATGCAGCTTGTGTTCATCCCACTTTTCTTTACGAATCACTCTGGAATGCGCTCGGGTTTGCAATTTTACATTTCTACTCAAAGCACAGGAAGTTTTGTGGCGAGATTTTCCTGCTCTACGTTTTTTGGTATGGGCTTGGCCGCGCGTGGATAGAAGGACTCCGCACAGACAGCCTTTATCTCTTTGGGACCGGAATACGGACATCACAGGCTCTTGCGGCGTTGACTCTGGTCGTTTCGGCGGCAATACTTGTTTATAAATATAAAAGAATAAAGTCGGAGGTAAAAAGATGAGTGCAGTTATAATAGACGGAAAGGCGACTTCAAAAAAAATCAGAGAAGGTGTTCTTGCAGACATTAACAAGCTTTCTGAGCTTGGGGTCAAAGCAGGTCTTGCTGTTGTAATTGTGGGCGATAACCCTGCAAGCCGTACATATGTAAATAACAAGAAAAAGGCTTGTGCGGAGTGCGGAATATACAGCGAGGAATATGCTTTGCCGGAAGAGACGACAGAAGAAGAACTTCTTGCTCTTATAGACAAGCTTAACAAGAAAGAGGATATAAACGGAATTCTTGTTCAGCTTCCGCTTCCGAAGCATATTTCGGAGGATAAGGTGATTGCGGCAATCAACCCCGATAAGGATGTTGATGCTTTCCACGTTCAGAACGTAGGAAAGATAATGACGGGTGATTTTGACTTTTTGCCTTGTACGCCGGCAGGAGTGATGGCGCTTTTTGAAGAATACGGCATAGATGTTTCCGGAAAGCGTGCAGCGGTAATAGGTCGTTCAAATATCGTAGGAAAGCCGATGTCGATGCTCCTTCTCCACAAAAATGCAACTGTAACAATCTGCCATTCAAGGACAAAAAATATTGAGGAGATACTCAAAAGCTCTGACATTATTGTAGCAGCAGTGGGCAGAGAAGCATTTCTGAAAGGGGATATGGTTTCAGAAGGCTGTGTTGTTATTGATGTCGGTATAAACCGCAATGCGGAAGGAAAGCTTTGCGGAGATGTTGATTATGAAGAAGTTTCAAAAAAAGCATCTTTCATAACGCCTGTTCCCGGTGGTGTTGGGCCGATGACTATTACAATGCTTATGAAAAACACATTGAAAGCAGCATGCCTGCAAAACAACATAAATATCTGATAAATTAAATATTTTTTGGTTGACAAAAGGCATTATTGCAAGTATAATATAATTCGTGACATTAAAGTCATATTATGGAGTCTATTATGCAAATAAACATTAAACAACTTCGTGATCGGGATATAAGTGTTTTGCCGTTTGAGTTTGTAACTGACATTTCAGACATTGAACCGACGGTTGCTTCTCCCGTGAAGGTCTCCGGAGAAATAAGGAATCAGGCGGATGTTATCATCCTTTCGATGACGATTGAAGCAGAGCGAAACCTCGTATGTGACAGATGCGCCAAAGAGTTTTCGAGAGTGACAAGCGTTCCGTTTGAAGCCTGTGTCGTCGACCATCTGGATAATGAGGACGACGAAGACGATTTCATCATCTGCGAAACTGATCTCCTTGAAATCGGAGAGCTCGCTGTGTCAATGTTCATTCTTGGCTTTGACAGCAAAAATCTTTGTTCTGAGGACTGCAAAGGGCTTTGCCAGATCTGCGGAGCAAACTTGAACGAACAAACATGCGACTGTAAAGAGGAGTCGATTGACCCAAGGCTTCAGATCTTATCACAGTTGCTTGATGACTAAATAAACATTTAACGCTTTATATATCGAAGGAGGTGTCACCCATGGCGGTACCAAAGAGAAAACATTCTAAATCGAGGAGAGACATGAACCGCAGCGCACATTGGAAGCTTTCCCTTCCGGGAATTTCAACTTGCCCGAAGTGCGGCGCTGTTAAGCTTTCACACAGAGCTTGCAAGAAGTGCGGAACATATAACGGACGCGAAGTAATCGCTCCGGCTGATGCTGAAAAGTAATTTTCGGCAAAGCTCAATTCGGTAAAGGGTAGAGGTGGATATAACATCCTCCTCTATTTTTATATCGGACGAAGATCGGAGAAACAGTATGAGTGCATATATAGTTGACGTGGAAAAAGGAAGCCCCGCACGCAAGGCAGGAATTGTGCCGGGCGATGAGCTTGTTTCCATTAACGGCAAGCCAATCTGCGATGTTCTTGATTATAAGTTCTATTCATATGATAAGCGATTGAAAATAGAGCTTAAAAGAAAAACAATCAAACTAAAAAAAGGTGAAGGCGAGGACTTGGGACTCGTCTTCGAAACATACCTTATGGACAAAACAAAGCGCTGCGCCAATAACTGCGTGTTTTGCTTTGTCGATCAGATGCCGAAAGGTATGCGCGAAACTCTGTATTTTAAAGATGACGACGCGCGTATGTCTTTTTTGCTTGGCAACTATATCTCTCTTACAAATCTTTCGGAAGACGATATAGAGAGAATTATCCGTATGCACATAAGTCCTATTAACGTTTCCGTTCATGCGACTGATCCTGAAATCCGCAGACAAATGGTCAGAAACCCGAAAGCCGGAGAGTGTATGAACATAATGCGGCGCCTCTCTCAGGCAGGGATAAAGCTTAACTGCCAGATAGTTGTCTGCCCGGGATTGAACGACGGCGAGGTTCTTCTAAACTCAATATCGGATATGCTTTCGCTCGGTGAGAATGTCGAAAGCATAGCTGTTGTTCCTGTTGGAATAACAAAATACAGAGAAAATCTTTATCCGCTTGAATGCTTTGATAAAGAAAAGGCAATCGAAACGATTGAAATTGTCGATAAAACAGGCGAGGAATGTAAGAAACATCGTGGTGAGCGAGTAGTTTACTGTGCAGACGAGCTGTATATTAAGGCAGGTCTTCCTCTTCCGCAGGAAGAATATTACGATTCATACCCTCAGCTTGATAACGGAGTCGGGCTTATGACTCTGCTTCACGAAGAGTTTTCTTCCGCTCTTGAGTTTTGTGACATACCTGAAAAGGTAAATAACTTTACAGTTGCAACGGGTGTTTCTGCGGCACCTTTTATAAGGAAACTCATTGACGAATTGTCAGAAAAATGTAATAATATAGACAGAAGCGAAGTCTATGCAATAACCAATGATTTTTTCGGAAAAACTATTGATGTTGCAGGTCTTGTGACCGGGAGAGATCTTATAAACGCTCTGAAAGATAAAGAACTAACAGAGCGCCTTCTTATCCCTGAAGTTATGCTTCGTCACGGTGAAGATGTATTTTTGGATAATATCAGCATAGCGGATGTGGAGAGAGAACTCGGAGTAAAAGTTGTTCCGGTTCCCAACGACGGAGAAAAACTCCTTTTTGCAATGCTTAATTTGTAGAAGGACAGGAGGTAAAGCTTATGTCAAAGCCAGTGGTAGCAATAGTCGGCAGACCGAATGTAGGAAAATCTCTGCTTTTCAATAAACTTATCGGCAAAAGACTTTCTATTGTAGAAGATACTCCGGGAGTTA
>JAFYPW010000029.1 GCA_017559985.1 Oscillospiraceae bacterium
ATGCTTGTGCGTGAGCACGAGGTTTATTTCTGTACTCCGCGCGGGGATTTTACCGAAAAAATCGAAGCGCTCGGTTGCAAGTTCGTTCCGTGTGAAGTTCTGGAAAGACGAGGGACAAATCCCATAAAGGACCTGCAGCTTGTATCCTTTTATAACAAAACAATAGGCAGAATAAAGCCCGATGTCGTTCTGACATATACCATAAAGCCGAATGTATACGGCGGTATAGTATCGGCGTTTCGCCGTGTTCCTTATTTTTCAAACATTACAGGGCTTGGAACTACAATTGAAAACGGCGGGCCGCTTGCATATCTTACAACATTTCTCTACAAGCTCGGACTTATGCGCTCCTCCTGCGTGTTCTTCCAGAATGCAGAAAACCGCAAGCTGTTTGTCAGCCGGAAAATCGCAAAAGGGAAAACGAGACTCATTCCCGGCTCGGGGGTAAACCTTAAAACAAACTGCCTTGAGGAATATCCTGCGGATAAAAACAGAATCAGATTTCTGTTTGTCGGAAGAATTATGAGAGACAAAGGAATAGGAGAGCTTCTTTGGGCAATACGGAAACTCCATAAAGAAAGAGAAGATGTAATCCTTGATGTCGTGGGCTTCTGCGACGAAGATTATACGGAAGAGCTGAAAAAGGCAGAAGAAGAAGGCGCAATTATCTTTCACGGAGTACAGAGCGATGTCCACCCGTTTTATAAGTCGTGCCACTGTACCGTTCTTCCGTCTTATCACGAGGGTATGGCAAATGTAATGCTTGAATCCTCCGCGACAGGAAGACCTGTTATAACCACAAGAGTTCCGGGCTGCCGCGAAACCTTTGACGAGGAAAAAACCGGCTTTGGCTGCGAGGCAAAGGACGCAGAAGGTCTTTATATGGCGATGAAAAGATTTCTTGACCTTTCGCAGGAGCAAAGAGAGGAAATGGGCAGAAACGCCAGAAAAAAGATGGAAGCCGAATATGACAGAAATATAATACTCAAGGCATATAACGAAGAAATAAGCATTGTTTCAGAAAACATAAACCGCAAAAAATGCAGTAAATGTATCAAAAACAAAAAAGAGGAATATAAGGAGATGCAGAAAATGGGACTTTATGAAAAACTGGTGAATAGAGAAGAGAAGCTTTCTCTTGTGGGACTTGGTTATGTTGGTATGCCGATAGCGGTGGCATTTGCAAAAAAAGTAGATGTTATCGGCTTCGACCTTAACGAAAAGAAAATCGGGCTGTATAAAAGCGGAATTGACCCCACACACGAAGTCGGAGACGAGGAAATCTCAAAGACCACAGTTGAGTTTACAGCAGATGAAACAAAGCTGCGCGAGGCGAAATTCCATATAGTTGCAGTTCCCACACCCGTAAATGACGACCACACCCCCGATTTAACACCTGTTGAGGGCGCATCAAAAATTCTCGGAAGAAACCTTACAAAAGGTTCTGTTGTCGTATTTGAATCAACAGTATATCCGGGAGTTACAGAGGATGTATGTGTTCCGATTCTCGAGGCGGAATTAGGACTCAAATGCGGCGTTGATTTCAAAATCGGCTACTCCCCCGAAAGAATCAATCCCGGTGATAAAGTACACCGCCTTGAAACAATCACAAAAATCGTTTCGGGTATGGACGAGGAAACTCTTGACTGTGTAGCAAAGGTATATGAACTTGTTGTTGAGGCAGGAGTTCACAGAGCACAGAGCATTAAGGTAGCAGAAGCCGCAAAGGTAATTGAAAACAGCCAGAGAGATATCAATATCGCCTTTATGAATGAGCTTTCAATCATTTTCAACAAAATGGGAATTGATACAAAGTCTGTTCTTGAAGCGGCAGGAACAAAGTGGAACTTCCTTAACTTCTATCCCGGTCTTGTTGGCGGACACTGTATCGGTGTTGACCCGTACTACCTTACATATAAAGCGGAAATGTTCGGTTATCACAGCCAGATTATTCTCGCAGGCCGCAGAATCAATGACGATATGGGCAAATATATCGCAGAAAACTGCGTGAAAAACATTATTGCATCTGATAAAGCCGTAAAAGGCGCAAAGGTTGCAATACTTGGCTTTACCTTTAAGGAAAATTGTCCCGATACAAGAAACACAAAAATTATTGATATCGTAAACGAGCTTCGCGAATACGGAATTTCACCTGTTGTCGCAGACCCGAGAGCAGATGCAGAGGAGGCAAAGAAGCTTTACGGCATAGAGTTTGTGGATATTGACACAATAAAGGATATGGATGCCGTTATTCTTGCTGTGGCACATTCAGACTTCTCTTGCCTTACAATCGAAAGAATGAATGCCTTCTACAACGAGGGAAAGAAAGTTCTTCTTGATATAAAGGGCCTTCTTGACAGAAAAGAATACGAAAACGCGGGCTATCATTATTGGAGACTGTAATAGAAAATAATCCCGAAGCAATTTTGGAAGGAAATAAAATATGGGTTATCAGAATGTAAAATTTCCAAAAGACAGTTTGTTTTTGGTAACAGGCGGAGCAGGTTTTATCGGCTCAAACCTGTGCGAAGCAATATTGAATCTCGGCTATAAGGTGCGTTGTCTTGACGATTTGTCGACAGGAAAGAAAGAGAATGTCGATATGTTTCTTGAAAATCCCCGTTATGAGTTTATAAAGGGAGATATCAAGGACCTTGATACTTGTCTTGCAGCGTGCGAGGGGGTAGACTATGTCCTGAATCAGGC
>JAFYPW010000030.1 GCA_017559985.1 Oscillospiraceae bacterium
AACCAAATGAAACCATTTGAAACCGTATCATTATTATCAATATACTTCAACAGAGGAGCCGTCACTGTTGTGACGGTTCCGTTTTGATTTTACTGACCGCCTTGATTTTTTCTCCAAAATCTGTTATTATTTTCTTAAATACAAAATTAGGGGGAAATATAATGCAACAGAGAGAAAAATTTTCATCTCGATTAGGTTTCTTGCTCATCTCCGCAGGTTGTGCAATAGGCCTTGGTAATGTCTGGCGTTTTCCGTACATAACAGGTCAATATGGCGGTGCGGCTTTTGTACTTGTTTACCTTTTCTTCCTTGTTATCTTCGGTCTTCCGATTATGGCGATGGAGTTTTCGGTAGGTCGCGCAAGTCGTAAGAGCGTAGCGGCGTCTTTCCGTGAGCTTGAACCCAAGGGTACTAAATGGCACATTTTCAGCTATTTTGCAATGGCGGGCAACTACCTTCTTATGATGTTCTATACGACCATCTGCGGTTGGATGTTTGCTTACTGTGTAAAGATGGCGCGCGGTGAGTTTGTTGGTGCAACAGCAGAAAAGGTCGGCGAGGTTTTCTCGAGCTTTACGGCAAATCCGACATCGCTTTTCTTCTGGATGGTTATAGCTGTATTCATTGGCTTTTTCATTTGCTCGCTCGGATTGCAGAAAGGCGTAGAGAAAATAACAAAGGCTATGATGTCGTGTCTCTTTATCATTATGCTGATTCTCGTTGTCCGTGCAGTAACACTTCCGGGAGCATCGGAAGGTCTTGCTTTCTATTTGAAACCTGATTTTTCAAAGATGGCAGAAAACGGTATACTCAACGTTGTTTCAGCTGCTATGGGACAGGCGTTCTTTACTCTCAGTATAGGCATCGGCTCTATGGCGATTTTCGGAAGCTATATTGACCGCGACCGTTCGCTTATGGGTGAGTCGGTAAGCATTCTTGCGCTTGATACATCCGTTGCGCTTATGGCGGGTCTCATAATCTTCCCGGCCTGCTTTGCGTTCAACGTAAACCCGGGACAGGGCCCCGGTCTTGTTTTCGTAACTCTTCCGAACATTTTCAATGTTATGGCCGGCGGAAGAATCTGGGGAGTTCTTTTCTTCGTCTTTATGTCTTTTGCGGCGCTTTCAACGGTTGTTGCTGTTTTTGAAAACATTATTTCGTTTGCGATGGACCTTCTCGGTTGGTCACGAAAGAAAGCTGTCTGGATTAACTTTTTTGTAATAGTTATCCTTTCCATTCCGTGTGTGCTTGGCTTTAATGTCTGGAGCGGTATTCAGCCGATTGGGGACGGCTCAATGATAATGGATCTTGAAGACTTTATCGTAAGTAACAATCTCCTGCCGCTCGGCAGCCTTGTTTATCTCTTCTTCTGCGTTACGAAATACGGCTGGGGATGGGATAACTTCCTTGAAGAGGTCAATGCGGGTCGCGGTATGAAGTTCCCGAAATGGATAAGAGTATATGTCACATATATTCTTCCGCTTGCTGTTCTCTTCTTATTTGTCCAGGGCTATCTCGGCAAGTTCTTCCCGCAGCTTTTTAGTTAATATCTGTAAAAAGATAAAAAAAATACACAGTACCGGTTTGGTACTGTGTATTTTTTAACTCTCTGTCCGAGATAAGTATTGGTGTGTATAATTGACCTTTCTATTCATTTTTTATGAATGCCCAATGAAAAGGAGCAAGGTGTATTTCAACCTTGCTCCTATCGGTCAGTATTCAGTTTACCAAATTGGAATTTATTTATTATCTTTATCTTGTTTGGAAACCAGAATGATTGAACCAACAAGCAAAACAACACCAAGAGTAAAAAATACACACCCTATTACAGTATTTAACTGATTAGCAAAAAAGCCAATCATTCCAGCACCAGCAGCACAGCAAATTACTTGAAGAACCTTTTTCATAAAATCACACACCTTCATCAAATTCTTATTCGTCTAAGGGAACATAATTATTTCTGTAAGTTAAAAACTTCTTTATGTATAATCATCAGTCGAAATGTATATTTTTTGCTCACCAATACTTATATATGACAGAGAGTTTTTTAAAAGAATTTTGTTTTAAAAGGAATATCTTTTATGGTAAATGTTTTGCCGTTTAAGTATTCTAAACTTCCTGAGGGTGTTTTGAAATCAAATACGAGCTTGTATGAGCATAATGCCTGATATTTCATTCCGTATTTTTTGTTATCGGCGTTTTTGCCGTATTTTCCGTCTCCGATGAGCGGGTGACCTATACTTGCCATATGTGCACGTATCTGATGCGTGCGCCCGGTTATGAGCTCGCACTCAATAAGAGAAACTTCGCCGTTTGTTTTCTGGGTGGTGTATTTCGTTATTGCGGTTTTAGAGCCGGGGCAGGGACGCTTATGGACATACACGCGGTTTTCCTTTGCGTCTTTGAAAATGTATCCTTTAAGTGTTGCTGAGTGAGGCTTTGGTGTTCCCGCGACAACGCAGAGATAATACTTTGAAAGCTCACGGTTTTTGATTTTATCGTTCATTATACGGAGTGCTTCGGCGTTTTTTGCCGCAATAACGATTCCTGATGTGTTGCGGTCTATGCGGTTGCAAAGGGCCGGAATAAAGGCGTTTTCTTTTTCGGGAACCCATTCGCCGCGTGCGGCAAGATAACTTAAAATCTGGGCAATGAGTGTTTCGCCGCCAAAATCGTCGTCGTGAACGGAAATTCCCGCGGGTTTGTTTGCGAGCAGTATGTTTTCGTCTTCGTAAATAATGTCCGGGAAAGAAGCGCTTAGTTTTGTTTCTGATTTTTTGGCGCGGGAAGTATTGAAAAACTCATCGTTTAAATACATTGTTACAACGTCGCCGATGTTAAGTCGCGCATTTGCTTCCGTTCTTGCTGAATTTACCTTGATTTTTTTTGTCCGTATGAATTTCTGAATAAGATTCGAAGGAAGCGACGGGACGGCTTTTGAAACGAATTTGTCAACTCTGGTGTCGGCATCGTTTTTTTGTATTACAAATTCTTTCATATAAAACCTCCGTGTTTTGTTAATAATAGTATAGCACAGAAGACATAAAAAGTGCAAATCTATATTTATTTTGAGAAAAAATAAATTAATACTTGATTTTTCTTTTGATATATGATATTATACTTTGGTCATATAACGGGCGGTCCTCTGTCTTCATAAAAATTAAGGCAAGAACGTCTACGAAGAAGGGAGGAAGTGCATCAATGGATCTTATCAAGAATTTGACAGACAGTCAGATAAAGAAAGATTTACCCGAAGTAAGCATTGGTGACACTGTTCGTGTCCATGTCCTTATCAAGGAAGGTAACCGTGAGCGTGTTCAGGTTTTTGAAGGCACAGTTATTGCCAGAAAGCATGGCGGCATTCAGGAAACGGTTACAGTTCGTCGCTTGTCATACGGTGTAGGTGTAGAAAAGGTTTTCCCGATTCACTCACCGCACGTTGCAAAGTTTGAACTTGTCCGTAAGGGTAAAGTCAGACGTGCAAAGCTTTACTATCTGCGTGGCAGAGTCGGCAAAGCGGCAAAGGTCAAAGAAGATATCTAAACGGAGAAGGGGAGGGCTTGATAGCTTTCCCCCTTTTCATTTTCTGGGAGGATGTTAAAATGACTGAGGATATGCTTTTTGAAGAGAATAACGAAGAGAAAAACTCTTTGAATAATATTAAAAACGAAATTTTCGACTGGGTTCATAACATAACGGTTATCTTAACTGCGGTAATCCTTCTTTTTATCTTTGTTTTCCGCATAGTCGGTGTTGACGGAGAATCTATGGAGCCCACACTCCACGACAGGGATTGGCTCGTTATATCAGACCTTTTTTATGAGCCGGAGCAAGGGGATATTGTCGTCCTTGCCAAGAAGTCTTTTCTTGAAGGAAAGATGATAGTAAAACGCGTTATAGCGACGGAAGGCCAGGAAATAGACATAGACTTTCAGCGCGGTGTCGTGTATATAGACGGCAGAGAAATTGACGAGCCTTATATTGCGGATAAGACCAGAAGACAGTTTGATATGACCTTCCCGATAACGGTACCTGAAGACTGCGTGTTTGTTATGGGAGATAACCGCAACCATAGTGCAGACAGCCGTGATGCAAGCCTTGGTATGGTTCATAAATCAAACATACACGGCAGGTTGATTTTGCGTATATTACCGCTTTCGGGGTTCGGCAAAGTGAAATAAAGAAATTTGACAGGAGGCGCAAAAATGGATATACAGTGGTACCCGGGGCATATGACCAAAACGCGCCGAATGATTTCGGATAATCTTAAAATGGTTGATGCGGTGTGCGAGGTGCTCGATGCCCGCATACCCATTTCCAGCAGAAACTACGATATTTTCGAGCTTTCAAAAGAAAAGCCGAGACTTATCATTTTAAACAGAGTAGACCTTGCAGATGCAGAAAAGACGAAGAAATGGGCGGAGTTTTATCGTTCCTGCGGCTACCATGTCCTTGAAACAAATTCAAAGAACGGCTCGGGCGTTTCTGCCTTTCCGTCTGCGATAAAACAGCTTCTTTCCGAAAAGCTTGAAAGCTACCGTCAGAAAGGTCAGATAGGAAGAAGTGTTCGGGTTATGATTTGCGGAGTTCCGAATGTCGGCAAATCATCGTTTATAAACCGCGTTTCCGGCAGAAATATTGCAAAGGCGGAAGACCGCCCGGGCGTCACGCGGGATAAGCAGTGGATAAAGGTGGACGGAGGGATTGACCTTCTCGATACACCGGGAATGCTCTGGCCTAAATTTGACGATAAGCGCACAGCATTAAATCTTGCATTTACCGGTGCAATAAAAGACGAGATTCTTGATGTTGAGTCGCTTGCGTCTCTTCTTATGGAGGTTTTGTCCGAGCGCTATCCGGAAAGTCTTGAAGATCGTTATAAAATTTCTTCAGACAGTGAAGAGCCGGGCTATGAAATTTTAGAAAGAGCGGGAAAGAAACGAGGCTTTCTCATTTCGGGCGGCGAGGTAAATACCGAGCGTATGGCAAAAACGCTGCTTGATGAATTCAGGGCGGGAATGCTCGGGAGAATAACTCTTGAAAACACGGACGAAGCAGACCGTGCTCCGCTCGAGAAAATAGAATTCCGCGGTATGCTTTCGGAATAATGGTGAGGTTTATGGAAAACAGAACGGATTTGTGGAAGATCGAGCGTGAATATGCCGCAAACGGCAAGTCGCTTATTTGCGGCGTTGACGAAGCAGGGCGTGGCCCGCTTGCGGGTGCTGTGTTTGCAGCTGCGGTTATTTTGCCGCACGGCGTTGAGATTGAAGGGCTTGACGATTCAAAAAAGCTTAGTGAGAAAAAGAGAGAGGCTCTGTTTGACGTAATCTGTGAAAAGGCTCTCGCTTTTGGCATAGCTTCTTCAAGTGAAAAAGAGATAGATGAAATAAATATACTCAATGCCTCACTTCTTGCAATGAAAAGGGCGGTTCGGAAGCTTTCTGTTTCGCCGGATATGATACTCGTTGACGGTAATAAGGTTTTTGAGACCGAAACAGACATTGAAAGTGTTGTAAAGGGAGACGGCTTGTCGGCAAGTATTGCTGCGGCGTCAATACTTGCAAAGGTTTCAAGAGACAGATATATGTCAGAACTTGCAGAAAAGTATCCGGAGTATTGCTTTGAAAAACACAAAGGATATCCCACGAAGCTTCATTATGAGTGCGTTGAAAAATATGGGCTTTCCGATATACATAGGAGAAGCTTTTTTAAGAAATACAAAGGCGGGGTGCTCGTGGAATGACAACTCTCCTTTTGGGCAAATGGGGCGAAGCTACGGCAGCTGAATATCTGAGAAAGAAAAAGTTTGCCGTAATAGCAGCCAATTTCAGAACGAGGTTTGGCGAAATTGACCTCATTGCAGAAAACAGGAAAACGGTTGTTTTCGTTGAGGTGAAATTGAGAAAAAATGAAGAATACGGTCTTGCCTGTGAATTTGTAACGCCCGAAAAACAAAGGAAGATTAAAATTGCGGCGGAAAGCTGGCTTCTTAAAAACCCAACGGAAAAAGAGCTCCGCTTTGACGTTATAGAAATCTATGCACCGCAGGGAATATCGCAAAACTATAAATTGAATCACATAGAAAATGCATTTTAATTATGGGGGAGCAATTATGAAATATTTCAGTACGCGGGATACATCATTAAAGCTTGATTCTGCGCAGGCAATAGTGCGCGGTCTCAGCAAAGACGGAGGCTTGTTCTGTCCTGACGGTATCCCGAAAATAACAGACGATGAAAAGAAATTTCTTATAAGCGCTACATACCGGGAGCGCGCGGCATTTGTTCTCGGAAAGTTCCTTACGGATTTTTCAGAGGAAGAGCTTAATTCTTTTTGTGAAAAAGCATACAGCACTGAGAAGTTTGACACACCTGCCTGTGCACCCGTCCATATGCTTGACGAAAAGCTTGCAATCCTTGAGCTGTGGCACGGTCCGACCTGCGCATTCAAGGATATGGCTTTGCAGATGCTTCCGTATCTTCTCTCGGCTTCGCTCAAAAAGACGGGCGAGAAGAGATGTGCGGCGATCCTCGTTGCAACCTCGGGCGATACGGGCAAAGCGGCGCTTGAAGGCTTTGCGGATGTTGAGGGGACAAAAATAGCCGTATTTTATCCGAAGGACGGCGTAAGCAAAATCCAGGAAAGACAGATGACAACACAGTCGGGAAATAATGTATATGTTTCGTCTGTTGTCGGCAATTTTGACGATGTTCAGTCTGCAATGAAGAAGATTTTCTCTGATGAGGAAATAAGGGGGAAGGCATCGGAAAACGGATGTATATTCTCTTCTGCAAACTCGATTAACTGGGGTAGAGCAGTTCCGCAGATTGCATATTACGTTTCGGGATATTTTGATCTTCTCGCAAGTGGAAAAATAAGCGAGGGCGATGAGATAAATGTTTGTGTACCAACCGGAAACTTCGGTAATATACTCGCGGCTTTCTATGCAAGAGAGATGGGAATTCCGATAAAGAAGTTTATCTGTGCATCAAACTCCAATAATGTGTTGACAGACTTCTTCCGTGACGGAAAGTACGACAAACGCCGCGAATTCCACGTCACAAATTCTCCGGCTATGGATATCCTTATTTCAAGCAACCTTGAAAGACTTGTTTTCCACCTTTCCGGAAATGACGATAAAACGGTCGTAAAGTATATGTCGAAGTTGAATGAAGATGGTGCATATACCGTAAGCTCTGAAATTTTTGAGAAGATATCAGCGCTTTTCTACGGCGGATGCTGTAACGGCGAGGATACATTAAAGACAATTTCAAGTGTTTACAGTGAGCATAACTATCTCATAGACACGCACACCGCAGTTGCTGTTAATGTCTATAACCGCTACGTCAAAGAAACGGGTGACGACAGCGTAACGCTCCTCGCATCTACTGCAAGTCCGTTCAAATTTGCAGACAGTGTTCTCTCGGCTCTTGGAATTGATATCAATCAGGGCGGTGAGGAACTGCTCAATATCCTCTCAAAGACAACCGGAGCGAAGGTCCCGCTTCCGCTTTCGTCAATCTTTGAAAAAGAAGAGCGATTCCTTAATACTGCAACTCGGGAAGAGCTTCCTCAGACGGTTCTCAAATTCACGAACGGAGAAATTTAAATGTCGCTCTATGTTATTGCTGACCTTCATCTGTCGAGGTCTGTAAATAAACCGATGGATGTGTTCGGGCCGCTCTGGGAAAATTACGAAAATCGCATAACGGACGGGTTTTCAAAGCTTTCTGAAAACGACGTTACAGTTATTCCGGGCGACGTTTCCTGGGGGATGTCACTTTCTGAGTCGCTTGAAGATTTCAAGCTTCTCGATTCGTTTCCCGGCAAGAAGATAATCGCAAAGGGTAACCACGACTATTGGTGGGAAACCGCAACGAAAACAAAGCGTTTTTTTGCCGAGAACGGGATAACGTCGATTGATATTCTTCATAATAACGCCTTTACATACGGTGACTTTGCCATCTGTGGTACGCGCGGATGGTTCTATGAAGAAGAAACCGGAAACAGCAGGAAGATATACGAGCGGGAGATAGGTCGGCTTGAAAGGTCGATTGCGGAAGCTAAAAAGCTTTCAAAACCACGTCTTGTCTGCTTTTTGCACTATCCTCCCATATGCAACGGATACGAGTGTGAGGAGATAACCGATATGCTTTCGGAATATGGTGTAGAAAGTTGCTTTTACGGTCATCTTCACGGACCGGGTCACAGGAGCGCGTTTGAAGGGGTTCACAAAAACGTGAATTATAAGCTTGTTTCGGCAGATTTTCTTACTTTTTCTCCTTTCTGTATAGGTTAAAAGCAACAAAAAAACGACCGACAGCGTTAAGAATGTGCAAAAACTGCACAAAAGATAAAAAAATTTAAAAAAATATAAAAAATATGTGGAAAAATCGGTGGGAATCTGTTACAATAATTAGGTTATAACCGATTCGAAAGGAATGGTCTCAAATGAAGTTGAAATCAACAGAAAAACTCGAGAACGGAAAGGTCTGTCTCGAAATCCAGGTAGAAAAGCCTGAATTTGATGATGCTATGGAAAAGGCATACCTCAAAAACAAGTCTAAAATTTCGGTTCCCGGCTTCCGTAAAGGAAAAGCTCCGAGAGCTATGATTGAACGTATGTACGGTGCAGGCGTTTTCACGGAAGACGCTATCAATATCGCTTATCCCGCAGCTTTTGAAGCAGCAATCAAGGAGAGCGGATATGAACCGGTTGACTATCCTGAGGTAGAGCTTGTAGATATAAACGACGACGGCTTCACAATGAAGACAACAGTCACTGTCAAGCCCGAAGTAAAGCTTGGCAAGTATAAGGGCGTTGAAGCTGAGAAGCCCGCTGTTTCCGTAACAAAGAAGGATGTTGAAGCAGAGCTTTCCGTTATGCTTGAAAGAAACGCACGCCTTGTTACGGTAGAGCGTCCCGCAAAAGACGGCGACACAGTTCTTATAGACTTTGAGGGCTTTGTTGACGGTGTCGCATTTGAAGGCGGCAAGAGCGAAAACCACAGCCTCAAGCTTGGTTCAAACCAGTTTATCCCGGGATTTGAAGCGCAGCTTGTCGACAAGAGCGCAGGCGATGATGTTGATGTCAATGTAACTTTCCCGAAAGAATACCACGCAGAAGACCTTGCAGGTAAGGAAGCGGTATTCAAGGTTAAAATTCACGAAGTCAAGGAAACAGAGCTTCCGGCTCTTGACGATGAGTTTGCAAAGGATGTTTCCGAGTTTGAAACACTTGATGAGCTCAAGAAGAGCATTGAGAAGAAAATTCGTGAAACACGCGAAAAGATGTCAAATGACGCTTTTGAGGCTGCAATCGTAAAGGCTGTTGTTTCCAAGATGAAGGTTGAAATTCCCGAAGTTATGATTGAGGCACAGCTTGACAATATCAGCAACGATTTTGCACAGCGCCTTGAAATGCAGGGTATTCCGTTTGATCAGTACCTTGAAATGATGCAGTCAAACATCGAAGATTTCCGCAAGAACTTCCGCAGCCAGGCAGAAGATCAGGTAAAGTCAAGACTTGCGCTTGAAGCTATCTCAAAGGCTGAGAAGATCGAGCCGACAGACGAGGATGTTGAAGCTGAATATACAAAGCTTTCCGAGCAGTACGGTATGCCCGTTGAGCGTATCCGCAGCTTTATTTCACCGGATGCAATGAAGAGCGACCTTTACACAATCAAGGCACTTCAGTTCCTCCGTGAGAATGCAGTTGCAACAGCACCTGTAAAGAAGACAACAGCAAAGAAAGACGCTCCGGCAAAGGAAGCTTCTGCAGAAAAGAAACCCGCAGCAAAGAAGACGACTTCAAAAGCAAGTGGTGAGACAAAGACAACAGCAGCAAAGAAGACAACAACTGCTTCAAAGTCTGCCTCAACAGCAAAGAAGCCTGCTGCAAAGAAAACAACAACAAAAAAGGCTGAGGAAAAAGAATAATTTTCCATATTTCAGGTATAATGTAATCGTAAGGATAGGCGGGAGGAGTTTTTCCTCGCGCCTATCTTTCAAAAAGAAGATACTTATTTGACAGGAGTGACAAGAATGAGTTTAGTACCAATGGTAGTAGAACAGACCAACAGAGGCGAGAGGTCTTATGATATTTTTTCGCGTCTTCTCAACGACAGAATTATAATCCTGTCCGAGGAAGTGAACGATACAACAGCCTCTCTTATAGTAGCACAGCTTCTGTATCTTGAATCGCAGGACCCGGATAAGGATATCAACTTTTATATCAATTCACCCGGTGGCTCGATTACGGCAGGTATGGCAATCTATGATACAATGCAGTATATCAAGTGCGATGTATCGACAATCTGCGTAGGTATGGCAGCTTCAATGGGTGCATTCCTTCTTGCGGCGGGTGCTCCGGGAAAGCGCCTTGCACTCCCGAATTCCGAGATTATGATTCATCAGCCGCTTTCCGGTATGCAGGGGCAGGCAACAGATATAAAAATCCATGCAGACAGAATCATAAGAATTAAATCACATCTTAACGAGATTCTCTCTGAGGTTACGGGAAAGCCGATTGAGGTTATTGAGCAGGATACCGAGCGCGATAACTTTATGACAGCGGACGAAGCTGTTGCATATGGCCTTATTGATAAGGTAATCACTAAAAGACAGTAAACCTGCGCTTGCGGGATAGGAGTAAGATATGCCTGATAATAAGAATGAAATTGTGTGTTCGTTTTGCGGTGAGGTTATAAAACCGAAGACAAAGGTTCTCGCAGGGCTTAACGGATACATTTGCGAAAATTGTATCGATGCGTGTAAAGAATATCTTGATTCGCTGAATGCACACGAAGTGGGTTTTGAAGCTGACAAGCAGAATAGCATTACAGTCTTGAAACCCCGTGAAATACACGAAAAACTCAATGAATATATTGTCGGACAGGAAAACGCAAAGCTTGCGTTAAGTGTTGCGGTGTATAATCATTATAAGAGAATTTCAAATGACGACCCGAATGATGTTGAGCTTCAGAAGAGCAATATTCTTATGATAGGTCCGACGGGCTCGGGTAAAACACTTTTCGCACAGACTCTCGCAAAGATGCTTAATGTTCCGTTTGCGATTGCCGATGCAACGACGCTTACAGAGGCGGGTTATGTCGGTGAAGATGTTGAAAATATTCTTCTTCGCCTTATTCAGGCAGCTGACTATGACATAGAAGCAGCAGAGCACGGAATTATATTCATTGACGAGATTGATAAGATAGCGAGAAAGAGCGAGAATACCTCGATAACACGAGATGTATCGGGTGAAGGTGTTCAGCAGGCAATACTTAAAATTCTTGAAGGAACGGTTGCAAACGTTCCCCCGCAGGGAGGAAGAAAGCATCCGCATCAGGAATTCATACAGATCAACACAAAGAACATCCTCTTCATTTGCGGTGGTGCGTTTGACGGAATCGAGAAAGTTATTTCAAAACGCAAAACACAGAAAGGCATCGGCTTTGGTTCTGAGATTGCATCAAAAAACAGCGAGAACAAGGCTGAACTTCTTGCAGATATTCAGCCGCGCGACCTTCTCAAATTCGGTATTATTCCGGAGCTTGTGGGGCGCCTTCCGGTTATTGCTCCGCTTGCGCCGCTCGACCGTGACGCGATGATAAGCATTCTCACAAAGCCGAAGAATGCAATCATAAAGCAGTATATCCGTCTTCTTGAGATGGACGGCGTTGAGCTTTCTTTTGAGGAAAAAGCACTCGAAGCGATTGCGGAGCTTGCGATAGAACGCGAAATAGGCGCACGCGGACTTCGCGCGGTAGTTGAGGGTGTTATGCAGAAGATTATGTACGATGTTCCGTCTGAGGAGGACATTGTAAGCATAACGATAACCGAAGAGACAATAAGAGAAAAGAAAGAGCCTGTTTTTGTGCGCTCTGCCAAAAAACTGGCGCAGTAAAGGAGAAACAATATGTCTGAAAACATATTGAGAAAAGGGATAATGCCGGTTCTTCCGCTTCGCGGACTTACGGCGTTCCCGCATATGATGCTTAATTTTGATGTTGGGCGCGATAAGTCGATGAAATCTCTTGATGATGCGATGACTAAAAATCAGAAGATTTTTCTTGTCGCACAGAAAGAGATAAGAACAGACAACCCAACAGCGGAAGATATATATACAGTCGGAACCGTTGCCCGCGTGAAGCAGGTTATGAAGTTTCCGGCAAACAATATCCGTGTGCTTGTTGAGGGCATATACAGGGCTAAAATTTTAAATGTAACCCATATTGAACCGTTTATCGAAGCTGAGGTAGAAGAGCTTCGGATTCCCAATACACGTGAAAACAGTGTCCGTTGTGAGGCGCTTATGCGCACGGCACAGGAGCTTTTTTCAGAGTATATCGAGTTTGCGCCAAAGCTTTCAAACGATGCGATGCTCAATGTTGTTTCTGCGGATTCATTAGGGGAACTTGCGGATATAATTGCACAGAGCATACCCACAAAGTTTACAAACAAGCAGGCGGTGCTTGAAGAGCTTCATCCGTTCAAGCGCTTGTCTCTCGTGACGAAGCTTCTCGTCCGTGAACTTGAAATCTTTAAGGTTGAGCATAACATAACCGGTAAGGTTCAGGAGCAGATGGACAAGAATCAGCGTGATTATTTCTTGCGTGAGCAGATAAAAGCAATCCACGAAGAACTCGGCGATGATGACGATACAGAGAACGAAACAGAGGTATATTTCGAGAAAATCAACTCGCTCACATTGCCTGATGAAGTGAGTGAAAAGCTCATGAAAGAAGCATCAAGGCTTCGTAAGATGCAGACAAATTCGCCCGAAAGCGGTGTCGTAAGAACATACCTTGATACGGTTTTGGAGCTTCCGTGGAATACGGAAACGAAGGATAAGCTCAGCCTTGACTCTGCATCAAAGGTTCTTGACCGCGATCATTACGGAATGGAAAAGGTTAAAGAGCGCATATTGGAGTTCCTTGCGGTAAAGCAGCTTACGCCTGAAAGCAACGGACAGATAATCTGCCTTGTCGGACCTCCCGGTGTCGGCAAAACTTCAATCGGTAAAAGTATTGCAGCGGCTATGGGTAGAAAGTTTGCACGGCTTTCACTTGGCGGTGTGCGCGATGAGGCGGATATCAGAGGTCACAGAAAAACATATATCGGCGCGATGCCGGGAAGAATTATGACCGCATTAAAAACAGCGGGAAGCAAGAATGCTCTCATTCTTCTTGATGAGATAGATAAAATGTCAAGTGATTTCAGAGGCGATCCGTCGGCAGCGATGCTTGAAGTGCTCGATTCTGAACAAAACGTTGCTTTCCGTGACCATTACCTTGAAGTTCCGTTTGATTTGTCGGATGTTTTATTTATAACGACGGCAAACACAACCTCGACAATCCCGCTTCCGCTTCTTGACCGTATGGAGATTATTGAGCTTACAAGCTATACGGTTGAGGACAAATTCCATATTGCAAAAAACCATCTTATTAGAAAACAGATGAAAAAGCACGGTATAAAGTCAAATATGCTGCGGGTTTCTGATGATGCAATTTATAAGATAATTTCGGACTATACGCGTGAGGCGGGCGTCAGAACGCTTGAACGCGAGATAGGAACGCTCATGCGAAAAGCTGCGAAGAAAATTGTAGCCGAAAACTGTGGCAGAATAACTGTTACCGAAAAAAACATCAGCGATTACCTTGGTGTTGAGAAGTTCCGTGAGGATAAGCTTTTTGACGGCAAGGAAGCAGGCGTTGTAAACGGACTCGCGTGGACGGCAGTCGGCGGTGAAATGCTTGAAGTTGAAGTAAATGTAACGGAGGGTACGGGAAAGCTTGAAATTACGGGCAATCTCGGAACTGTTATGAACGAATCGGCAAAGGCGGCGCTTACCTATGTAAGAAGCCGTGCCGAGCAATTTGACATTCCTTCCGACTTTTATAAAACGCGAGACATTCACATCCATTTCCCTGAAGGTGCAATACCGAAAGACGGCCCGTCTGCGGGCATTACAATAGCTACTGCACTTGTGTCTGCGCTTACGGGAGTTCCTGCGCGGAATGATGTTGCGATGACAGGTGAAATTTCAATCCGCGGCCGCGTTCTTCCTATCGGCGGACTCAAAGAGAAGACTATGGCGGCATACCGCCACGGTATTAAAACTGTTATAATCCCTGAGGATAACTTAAAAGACCTTGAAGAGATTGATAAGACAGTTCGCGCATCACTTTCTTTCTGTCCTGTAAGCCATGCGGATGATGTTGTAAAGTGTGCGATTGATTTGTCGTCGCGCCCGGAGAAGGAAGAAACTGAAAAAACGAAATTCGCGCCTGTTATTGAAGAGGGAAGCGCGCAGGGGAAAATGCGCGGAATTCGCCAGTAGGAGAAGACTTATGACACAAAAACCGGTTCTCAATCTGCATATAGCCGAGTTTGTAAAGTCGGCGGCAAATCCTGAAGGTTTTATAGAAACGACTTTCCCGCAAATTATTTTTGCGGGAAAGTCAAACGTCGGCAAATCTTCTGTGATTAACCGCATTTTAAACAGGAAAAACTTTGCCAGAGTCGGCGCATCTCCCGGAAAGACGATACATATAAACTATTTTCTTATAGACAATAAGGCTTATTTTGTCGACCTTCCGGGCTATGGCTATGCAAAGGTTTCTATGGATGAAAAGAAGCGCTGGGCAAGGCTTATCGAAACATATTTAAACCGCGAAGAGGGGTTTGACCTCGGTATTTTCATTGTGGATATCAGGCACAAGCCCACGGCAGACGACGTTGTTATGGCAAATTGGTTTATGCAGGCAGGAATGCCGTTTTATGTGGTAGCAAACAAACAGGACAAGCTCAAAAAAAGCCAGATAGAGCCGGCGATAGAGCTTATAGCAGAAACTTTGAATATTCCCAAAGGGATAATAATTCCGTTTTCTGCCGAAAAGGGAACGGGCAGAGACGATGTTGTAAGAATTATTCAGAACACACTTGAATGAAAGGAGCGGTGATACGATTGTTTATTTCAGAATCATTGTCGGTTAACGAAAATGGACATCTTGCAATTGCTTCGGCAGATGTGGTAGACCTTGCAAAAAAATACGGAACTCCGCTCTATATCATGGATGAGGACAGGATTTCGGGAATTTGCCGTGAGTATGTTGATGCTATGCGGAAATGCTGCGGCGAAAACTTTATGGTACACTATGCAAGCAAAGCGTTCTGTACAAAATACATATACAAAATAATTGACATTGACGGTATGGGCGCAGATGTTGTTTCCGGAGGAGAACTTTTTACGGCAATCAGCGCAGGTTTTCCTGCGGGGAAAGTTTCTTTTCACGGAAATAACAAGACCTCCGACGAGATAGAGTATGCACTTTCTGTCGGAGTACGGGAGTTTATTGTTGATAACCGCGAGGAGCTTCATCTTATAAACCGTATAGCAAAAGAAAAGGAAACTGTTGCAAATATATCGTTCCGGATTAAACCGGGTGTTGATGCGCATACTCACGATTTTATCAAAACAGGACAGATAGATTCAAAGTTCGGTGTTGCGCTTGAAAATAACGAGGCGTTCGATATGATCAGCGAGGCACTTGAACTTTCAAATGTAAAGCTTGTTGGGTTACACTGTCATATAGGTTCGCAGATTTTTGAGTCGGAGCCGTTTGCGGAAGCAGCCAGGGTTATGATAGGCTTTATTGCAAAAATAAAGAATGAACTCGGCGTCAAAATATGTGAGCTGAACCTTGGTGGAGGTTTTGGTATAAGGTATACTGAAAACGATGACCCGAAAAACATTTTTGAAACGGTTAAAAACTTTACCGACGTAGTAAAAAGTGAATGCCGGAAGAACAACATCGACTTTCCGTTTTTATCAATAGAACCGGGGCGGTCTGTTGTTGCCGAATCGGGAATAACGGTTTATACGGTGGGCTCGGTAAAGGAGATTCGGGATATTCGCACATATGTATCAATAGATGGCGGAATGACGGATAATCCGAGATATGCGCTTTATGGCGCTGAATATACCGTGCTCTTGCCGGAGAGACCGCTTGATAAAAAAACGGAAACAGTCACCGTGGCGGGGCGCAATTGTGAAAGCGGAGACCTTATAGGCGTTGATTTGAAGCTCCCGAAGGTTAAGGCAGGAGAACTTCTCGCAGTGCTTACCACGGGTGCATATAATTACTCGATGGCATCAAATTATAACAGAGTTCCGCGCCCTCCGGTCGTTATGGTAAGCAAAGGCAAGGATAAACTCATAGTCCGCCGCGAAACATATGAAGACCTTATAAAAAACGATTTAGTATAAATTAAAAAACAATGCAGTTCAAACCTGCATTGTTTTTTGCATATTACGGACATTCCTCTCATATAGTTGTGTTGGTAGTATTAAAAGAACAGGGAGGAATGTTTCGTGGAGAATATATATAGAGATATATCTCAAAGAACAAACGGCGATATTTACATAGGTGTAGTTGGACCTGTCAGAAGCGGCAAGTCAACCTTCATCAAACGTTTTATGGAAACGCTTGTTATTCCGAGAATTGACAACGTATATACAAAAGAGCGCGCACGTGACGAATTGCCGCAAAGCGGGTCGGGAAGGACTATTATGACTGCGGAGCCCAAGTTTGTTCCGGAAGAGGCTGTGAATATTTCGCTTGGAGAAAAGTCTGCATTTAATGTGAGAATGATAGATTGCGTCGGCTATATGGTTGAGGGAGCTATGGGAGTCACCGAGGACGGAAATCCCCGTATGGTGACAACACCGTGGTGTGATGGAGAAATTCCTATGACCGAGGCGGCAGAGATAGGAACGCAGAAGGTCATTTCCGAACATTCTACAATCGGTCTTGTTGTAACAACTGATGGCAGCATTACTGAAATTGAGCGCGAGAACTATGTCGACGCCGAAGAACGGGTTATAGAAGAACTCCTGGGTATCGGGAAGCCGTTTATAGTGCTTGTGAACTCGGTAAATCCCGACGGTGCACAGGCAAAGCAGGTCTGCGAAAGCATTGCAGATAAATATAACGTAACTTGTGTTCCGGTAAACTGTATGACGCTTGACGAGAAAAATATCCGCAATATTATAAAGCGCGTTTTGTATGAGTTTCCGCTTATAAAGCTTGATATACGTCTGCCCGCCTGGTTTGAATCGCTTCCGGGGGAACATAAAATCAAAGCAGAGGTATATGAGAGCATTTTGCAGGGCGCAGAGAGCTTGAAGAAAATACGCGATGTCGCAGAATGTGTTGATGTTATGAGCCAGTGTCAGCATCTTTCGGGTGTAAGTGTGTCTGAAATAGAGCTTGGCAGCGGCTCGGCAGTTGCAACGGCGGAACTTCCGAAAAAGCTTTTTTATGATGTTCTGAGTGAAGAAACGGGGTTTTCTGTTACGGATGACAGCGACCTTGTGCCACTGCTTCGTGAGCTTTCGGAAATAAACGCTGAGTACAGGCGGGTGTCCGATGCACTTGAACAGGTTAAGGAAACGGGTTATGGTATAGTTATGCCGTCTGTCGGAGAGCTTAAACTTGAAGAGCCTGAGATTGTAAAGCAGGGCGGACAGTATGGCGTAAGGCTTCGTGCGAGTGCGCCGTCAATACATATGATGCGCGCGGATATCACAACGGAGGTCGCACCTATTGTCGGTAGCGAGAAGCAGTCAGAAGAGCTTGTTGTATGTATGTTAAAAGAGTTTGAAAACACGCCGGAAAAAATCTGGGAAACAAATATTTTTGGCAAATCGCTATATGACCTCGTGAATGAAGGACTTCATAATAAGCTTTATAAAATGCCACACGATGCGCAGATGAAGATAAAAGAGACCGTCGAGCGCATAACAAACGAAACCTGCTCCGGTTTGATTTGTATTATAATTTAAAAAGCAAACCACGGCTGCTCATATGCTGCCGTGGTTTGTTTTGTTTCAACTTGAGAGTTTTCTCTTGAATATATCGTCATATGAGGAAAGAAATATTGCAAGGACGCCGAGAATTCCTCCCAAGACAAGATTTAAGTTTAAAATATCGTTTCCCCAAATAACAGAGATAACGCTTGTTACAACGGAAGAAAAGGGCATTATGATTACTACGATGCTTGCATCAATGTGTTTCATCGCATTTGTGCGTATTATCCAGCAAAGAGCGGAGCAGACGACTGTTATAATAATAAGAAGTGCAAAGTGCGAGGGTTTGACAGAATAGAAAATTTTCTCAATCGGTATGGCTTGACCTGTTTTGGAGGTTATGGTTGTGTAATTGAAAACAAGGGCAAACATAAAGGACATCAGAACACTTACGAATGATTGAACTACAAGATAGAGCGGGGCGTATAAATCTTTTGCGTAAACGCTCGTTCCCGCAATGTTGAAACCGTACAAAAGCCCGGAAAGGGCACAGAGTGTTTCGCCAATGCCCCAGGCGGAAGTATCTTTTAAGGAAATTCCGCTTAAAATAAAAATGCTGATAAGACATACAATGCAGGAAACTATCGTCATAAATTTAGGTTTTTTTCTGACTAAGATAAACATAACTATCGGCACGGTTATACAGGATAAGTTTTCTAAAAAAGCATATTTTGCAGGCGTTGTATAAATGAGTCCGACCTTCTGACTTATGTTTGCAAGTGCCAGAAAAAAACCTGTGGGAATACCGACCTTTATGTAATCAAGATTGAAGCCTTTCAGGTGCTTTTTTGATATAATCAGATAAGTGACGATAAGAATAATTTCAGAAAAAAGAACCCGTATGGTGGGAGAATAAAATTTATAAAGCTCAAGCGTGAGAAGCGGGGCAAGTCCCCAAACAAAAACAACAAAAAACAAACCCAGATAAGCAAATAATTTCTTGTTCATAACAACACCTCTAGAACCTTTCCTGAAAGATTCTAACATATATGTTGACACTGATGAAGAGAGCGTTTATAATGGGGGTGTGAAAAAAATTCAAAGCCAAAACGGAGATAAGAAATGGATATAAATAAAATTGAGGTTTTGATTCGTTCTCTTGAGCTTGGCAGCTTTTCAAAGGCGGCAGAAGAATACCTGTATACACCGTCTGCCGTTTCGCATATGGCAAAGGCCGTTGAGGAAGAAGTGGGAACGAAACTGATTAAACGTACATATGCGGGGGTAGAGGTTGAGGATGGCGCACAGGAGATAATTGGAAAGTTAAAAGAGATTCTTAATCTTAAACGAGAAGTCGCTTTACTTGCCGGAATCCGGAACGGCGGTAAAAACACAGTGACGATAGGAACGTATGCAAGTCTTTTAAAAAACATTATCCCAACGCTCATAAAACAATTTGAAAATGAATACCCCGACATAAATATCAATATTATTGTGGATGACAAAATGCGGGATGTTTATGAAAGCGGCAAAGCAAATGTTTTTTTCGGGGAGAAGTTTAACGATGTAAATCCTCGCGGTTTTGCGTGTGAAAAATTGTTTGATGATTATTATGTAGCGGTATTTCCGCAGCGGATTGAAGGGGAGAAGGACTTTGGTTTTAAGGAAAGTCTTTCCGGTAAGGTTTTTATTATGCCAAACGACAGCAAGACGCGGAAGTATATGTCAGAAGTGCAGATGGAAAATGTTCTTGAAATTGATTCGCAGGATGACGGTGCCATAATACAGATGGTTCGTGAGGGACTCGGGATATCGGTTCTCCCCGAATTGTCGGTAAAGGGAAGCGAAGGCGTTTTCTTTACTAGGTTATCGCCGCCTCTTGTGCGTTCTCTTGTGATGATGTACGATGAAAATGAGTACAAGAAAAATTCTGCTTTGAGAAAATTTGTCAGATTCACAAGAAAATATATAAGCATTGAATAAATTTAAAATCACGTTATCCTCTCTGAAAGGATAACGTGATTTAACTATTTGGTATGTAGTTTAAAGATGCTTTTCACAGAATTCGAGGTCCTCGACGGTGTTTACACCGTAGATTTCGCAGGTGTCGCCGATTGTATAGGAATCAACCTTCTTGCCATCTGCGATAAAGAGCTTCGGTACATCTGTAAGGTAATATTCGCCCTGTGCATTGTTGTTTTTAAGTTTTGCAAGATTTTCAAAAAGAGCCTTTGAGTTGAAGACATAAACACCGACGTTAAGTTCGTTGATTTTGAGCTGTTCTTCGTTGCAGTCCTTCTGCTCAACTATGTCAACGATTTTACCGTCTTTGCGGACGATGCGACCGTATGAGGGACAGGAGTCGCTTATAGCGGTAAGGAATGTGCAGTCAGCGCCGCTTTCTTCGTGCTTTTTAACCATTGCTTCGTAAGTTTCACGCCTCAGCATCGGCATATCACCGTAGAGAACGAGAACACTTGCGTCGTAATTTTCAAAATGCTCGCGTGCACATGCAACTGCATGGCCTGTTCCGAGCTGCTCTTCCTGGACGGAGAATTTGTAATCGCCCTTTGTTTTTTTGATTACCATTTCACGCATATAGCCTACAACAATGGTGATGTCCTCTTCGGGGATAAAGCTTATGTTTTCAAGAACATAGGAAAGAAGCGCGCGCCCGTTTGCTTCGCGCAAAACCTTTGGTGCGTTGAATTTTTCACTCTGTAAGCGTTTGCCTTTTCCAGCAGCAAGAACTATTGCTTTCATTTTCAAACATCCTTTCAAAACCTATTTAACAAAAACTTCTGTGATTTCACAGATATACATTTTGTGGTAGTCGCCGTCGGCATAAGCTGCGAGAACGGATTTATCGATAAAATCAAAAGAGTCGAGATTTGCGGCAGAGAGCTTTTTGCAGTTTAAAATTATGCGCGCCTCGTCAAATGCAACACCGCCGTCGGAGAGAGTTATGGGGGATAAGTTACATTCGCCCATTTTGTCAAAATCCCGTCCGCTCTTTTTTCCGCAAAGTGTGAGTGTGTCGCGGTAGTCTTCTGTGAAGAAGTTGAGCGAGAGTGTGTCGAGCTTTTCCGTAAACTCATATGTGTAGCGGCTCGGGCGGATGAAGAGGAAACAGACATTTTTGTTCCAGAGACAGCCAATGCCTGCCCAGCTTGCCGTCATCATATTGTAGTTTTCAGGCTTTCCTGCGGTTATGAGAGTCCAATCCTTTGCTATCAGACGAAAGAAGTTGTCTGAAAGTTCTTCGGGTGTAATCTGTTTAAAACCGTTCAAAAAAGTCACCTCTTTAAATTTTATCTATAACAGTATATCAAAATCGGAATAATTTTACAAGAGATAAAGAAATAAAAGTACAAACAGATGCTGGTTTGCTTGACAAATTGAGTGTTTTAATGTATCATATTGTAGAAAAGCAATGATGGAGATAAAGCCGCTTTGTAAAGCCTTCAAGAGAGTTGTGCATCTGGTGTGAGCACAGCAGGCGGGGAGCGGAAAGGTCACTCCGGAGCTGTAAGGCCGAAATGAAGTAAGCTTTATCGGTGAGCTACGCCGTTATCCGTGCCAAAGAGGGTGCACACGCACTAAAATTGGGTGGTACCGCGAAGTTTTGTAAACTTTCGCCCCATGTCTTTTTGACGTGGGGTTTTTATTTTTTAAGGAGGTTTTTCACAAATGGCAAAGCAGTTGGATAAGATTTATAATCCGCGCGATGTTGAAGCCCGTTTGTATAAGGAATGGGAAGAAAAAGGATATTTTCACGCAGAGGTAGACGAGAAGAAAAAAGCGTTTTCTATCGTTATGCCGCCGCCGAACGTTACAGGTCAGCTTCATCTCGGCCATGCGCTTGACTGCACTTTGCAGGATGTTCTGACAAGAACAAAGCGTATGCAGGGGTATTCTGCACTCTGGCTTCCGGGCACAGACCACGCAGGCATTGCAACTCAGATTAAGGTTGAGGCAGCTCTCCGTGAGGAAGAGGGGCTTACACGCCACGACCTTGGCCGCGATAAGTTCTTAGAGCGCGTATGGGACTGGAAGAATAAATTCGGTAACAGAATTGTCGAGCAGCAGAAGAAGATGGGTGCATCCTGCGACTGGGAGCGTTCACGCTTCACTATGGACGACATCTGCGCAAAGGCAGTTCGCGAGGTTTTTGTCCGCCTTTATGAAAAGGGCCTTATCTATCAGGGTAACCGTATAATCAACTGGTGTCCGAATTGCACAACAGCTCTTTCTGATGCCGAGGTTGAATACAGCGAGATGGACGGCAAGTTCTGGCATATCAAATATCCGGTTAAGGATTCTGATGAATATGTGGTTATTGCAACAACACGACCCGAAACAATGATGGGCGATACTGCTGTTGCAGTTCATCCGGAGGATGAGAGATATACTCACCTTGTAGGGAAGACGCTTATTCTTCCGATTATGAACCGTGAGATTCCGGTTATTGCGGATGAATATGTCGAGCGTGAGTTTGGTACAGGCTGCGTCAAGATTACACCGTGTCACGACCCGAACGACTTTGAGGTCGGAAAACGCCACAATCTTGAAGAAATTCTCGTCATTGATGAGCATGGCTGCATAAACGAAAACGGCGGTAAATACAACGGCCTTGACAGATATGAGGCGCGCAAGCAGCTTGTTGCAGACCTCGAAAAAGAGGGATATCTCCTTGAAATTCGTGACCATAAGCACAATGTTGGTCAGTGCTACCGTTGCAATACGGTTGTTGAGCCGCTTACATCAAAGCAGTGGTTTGTCAAGATGGGCCCGCTCGCAGAAGAGGCTCTCAGAGTTGTCAATGACGGTACGGTAAAGTTCGTTCCTGACCGTTTTTCAAAGATATACACAAACTGGATGGAAAACGTTCACGACTGGTGTATCTCCCGTCAGCTCTGGTGGGGACACAGAATTCCTGCATTTTATTGCGAAGAGTGCGGCCATGTCAATGTCTCTCGCGAAGACCCGACGGAGTGTGCAAAGTGCGGAAGCAAAAAACTTCGTCAGGAAGAGGACGTTCTCGATACGTGGTTCTCGTCTGCTCTCTGGCCCTTCTCAACACTCGGCTGGCCTGAAAAGACACCTGAGCTTGACTATTTCTATCCCACATCTGTTATGGTTACGGGATATGACATTATCTTCTTCTGGGTTGCACGAATGATTTTCTCCGGTATGGAGCACTTGAAGCTCGAACCGTTCAAGACAGTCTTTATCCACGGAATTGTTCGCGATGCGCTCGGCAGAAAGATGTCAAAGTCGCTCAACAACGGTGTAGATCCGCTTGAAGTTATCGAAGAATACGGCGCGGATGCGTTGAGATTTACGCTTATCACAGGTAACTCTCCCGGTAACGACACTCGCTTTATACCGGAGCGTGTTGAGGCAAACCGAAACTTCGCAAACAAGATCTGGAACGCGTCGAGATTTGTTATGATGAATCTTTCTATTGACGAGTGTGTGCTTCCGGAAGAAAAGGAACTTGCACTTGAAGATAAGTGGATTTTGTCAAAGTATAACACTCTTGTTTCCGAAATTACGGATAATATTGATAAATACGAGCTTGGTATAGCAGCACAGAAGCTTCAGGAATTTATCCGCGATAACTATTGCGACTGGTATATCGAGCTTGTCAAACCGAGGCTTTCGGATGATGCTGATGAAAAGAGCAAAAAGAGTGCACAACAGGTGCTTTGCTACGTTCTTTCAAACACGTTAAAGCTTCTCCATCCGTTTATGCCGTTTATAACCGAAGAAATCTGGCAGACACTCCCGCATGAAGGTGAGTCGATTATGATTTCCAAGTGGCCTGAATACAGCGATGCGCTCAACTTCAAGACGGAAGAAGAAAACATCGAAACGCTTATGCAGGCTATCCGCGGAATAAGAAACCGCAGAGCTGAGATGAATGTTCCGCCGTCAAGAAAGGCGCAGCTTATAGTTGTTCCGGATAACGATAAGGCAAAGGCTGTTTTTGAGCTTGGCCGTGCGTTCTTTATAAAACTTGCCTCCGCATCAGAGGTTATTATGGCAGACGGCGTTGAAGATACTTCGAAGATGGTTTCTGTTGTTTCAGAGTCCGCAAAGCTCTTTGTCCCGATGAATGAGCTTATTGATACGGAAGCTGAAATTGCGCGTCTTAAAAAAGAACGCGAAAAGTGCGAGAAGGACTTCAATATGATAAACGGGAAATTGAGCAATGCCGGATTTGTTGCAAAAGCACCTGCAAATGTAGTTGTGGCAGAGCGTGAAAAACTTGAAAAGGTAAAAGCTCTTCTTGCAAATATTGATGAAAGCATCGCAAAACTCAAAGCATAAATATACTGTTGAAGAGACATTCGCCAGAGTGTCTCTTCTTTTGTTTAAAACGACAAAAACTGTGCGCAGAAAAAATCGGGACAAATTGCAGTTTGCACAAAAAACTACTTGTAATTTTATTCTTATTGTTGTATAATCAAAGAAAGTTAACATTTGCTTAATATTTGCAGATGTTAGTTACAGCTAAAAGGAGAGTAGAAGCATATGAAAGTTTATCCCGCAAGTAAAATCAGAAACGTTTGTTTGTTAGGCCACGGTGGAGACGGAAAGACTTCACTCCTGGAAAGCCTTCTGTATATGACAAAGAACACTGACAGACTTGGTAAGGTTTCTGAGGGAAACACCGTGTCAGACTTTGACCCGGAAGAGATTAAGAGAAAATTCAGTATTTCCGCAAGCGTTGTGCCTGTGGAGTTTTACGACCATAAATTCAACTTTATCGACACTCCCGGATATTTTGATTTCGTAGGTGAAGTGCATCAGGCTATGCGTGTTGCAGACGCTGCTATTATTGTATGTACTGCAAAGACAGGCGTTGAAGTGGGCACAGAGCTTGCGTGGAAGCGCGTCAACGAAAAGAAGATGCCGCGTATGTTCTACATATCAAAGATCGACGAGGAAAATGCCCGTTACTATCCTGTATATGAGCAGCTTCGTGAGAAGTTTGGCGTATCTGTCTGCCCGATGGTTATTCCGGCTATCGTTGATGAGAAGATTATCGGTATCATCGACCTTATCCCGATGAAGGCATATGAACTCAAAGACGGTGCAGCTGTTGAAATGCCGATTCCGCCGCAGTGTATGGAAAAAGCACTTATGGTCAGAGCACAGATCGCAGAAAGTGTTGCAGAAACGTGCGATGAGTATATGGAAAAATACTTTGCAGGCGAAGAGTTTACAATGGAAGAATATATGGACGGCGTCAAGCGCGGTGTTATGGCAGGAACTCTCGCTCCGGTATTTACAGGCTCTGCATATACAGGCATCGGTTCACTTGCACTTCTTCGCGGTCTTGTCGGATATTCTCCGTGTCCTGTTGATGCTCCGAAGGATTATGCAGTTACGGAAGACCACGACTTTGTTGAAATTACGGTTGGCGAAGGCGATGAGCCGCTTGCTATCGTATTTAAAACTGTTTCCGACCAGTATGGCAAGTTCTCCTTCTTCAAGGTTCTTTCCGGAAAAATCACAAGCGATATGACGCTGCTCAACCCGAGAACAGGTGAGACGGAGAAGATCGGTCATCTCTACACTGTTATTGGCAAAAAGCGCGTTGACGTTGACGAAATATCAACAGGCGATATTGGTGCAGTTGCAAAACTTGCATTTACAAGAACGGGCGACACGCTTTGCTCAACAAACAAGAATATTCATTTGCAAGGAATCAATTTCCCCGTGCCGACATATTCTCTCGCAGTTAACCCGAAGGCAAAGGGTGGAGAAGAAAAGATCGCATCGGGCTTTGCACGTCTTGCGGAAGAAGATGTAACGTTCAAAACCGTCAATAACGCAGAGACACATCAGTATGTTGTTACAGGTTACGGTGATATTCATATCGACGTTCTCTGCTCACGCCTCAAAGCACGTTTCAACACAGAGGTTGATCTTGCTGAGCAGAGAGTTCCGTACCGTGAAAAGATTCGCAAAAAGGTCAAGGTTCAGGGAAGACATAAGAAGCAGTCCGGCGGTCACGGTCAGTTCGGTGATGTCTGGATCGAGTTCCAGCCCGGAGATGTCGAAGACCTCGTATTTGAAGAAAAGATCGTCGGCGGAGCAGTTCCGAAAAACTTCTTCCCGGCAGTTGAAAAAGGTCTCCGTGATTCCATCTCAAAGGGTGTTCTTGCAGGATTCCCGGTAGTTTACCTTAAAGCAACACTCGTTGATGGCTCATACCACGATGTTGACTCTTCTGAAATGGCGTTCAAGGTTGCTGCAAACCTTGCATATAAGGCGGGTCTCCCGCAGGCGGATCCTGTAATCCTTGAGCCGATAGGAAGCTTAAAGGTTTATATACCCGAGGATTATATGGGTGATGTAATAGGTGATCTTAATAAGCGTCGCGGCAGGGTCCTCGGTATGAATCCGCAGGGCAACGGTCTCTCAATTGTTGAAGCTGAGGTTCCGATGGCAGAGATGAACACCTATACGATTGACCTTCGCTCGATGACTCAGGGCAGAGGCTCGTTTGAGTTTGTTTTTGAGCGATACGAAGATGCACCTGCAAACATCCAGCAGAAGATTATTGACGAGCGCAAAGCGTATATGGAAGAAGAATAAAGCAGTTTTACCACCTGTTCAATAAAATCTTGAACAGGTGGTTTTTGTTTGTATATCCTTGTGAAATGTTTACATATCCTTGTGAAACAGGGGCTGGTTTATTGACAATTAAGGCTCGGATGATATAATTTAGGTAGAATGGTTTCTGATAAGATGATATAATTAAATATACTAAAAAACGGAGGTTGTAAAATGAGTGAGACGAAGTATAAAAACAGAATAGGAGTTATTTATAGATTAGAGAGTCTTGTTGAGGAAGGGAAGGCGGGTGTCGACCGTCTTCTGGACCTTGGTATTGAATGTGTTCAGCTCAATGGATGGGACCCTACGATGTATACTCAGGAAGTCGCTGATAAGGTGAAAAAGCTTTTAAAAGGGAAAATTGAAGTGTCTTCTTTCTGGTGCGGATGGTCAGGTCCTCAGCAGTGGAATCCCGTTGACGGACCGTGCACTCTCGGACTGGTTCCTGAGGCATATCGCGCAATACGCCTCGAAGAGTTGAAGCGCGGTGCTGACTTTACCCGTATGCTCGGTGCACACGATATGGCCACCCATGTCGGCTTCGTGCCCGAACAGCCGGTCTATTCCGGATACCGTGAGTTGGTCAGCGCAGTTCGTGAACTTGCAGCATACTGTAAAGAGCGCGAAGTGTATTTCAATTTTGAAACAGGACAGGAAACACCGGTTACGCTTTTGCGCGTGTTCCAGGATGTGGGCGCAGACAATCTCGGTGTGAACCTTGACCCTGCAAACCTCATACTTTACGGCCGCGGCAACCCGATTGACGCTCTTGGTATCTATGGCGCTAGAATTCGCGGTGTTCACATTAAAGACGGCGACTATACAACAGACCCATACCGCAACGGTAAAGAGAGAGTTGTCGGAGAGGGTAGTGTAAACTATCCGGTATTCTTGCCAAAGCTTTTGGAGGGTGGATATAAGGGCGATTTATATATCGAAAGAGAAATCAGCGGTGAACAGCAGATGATTGATATCAGAAAAACAATTGCTTATATTAAGGAGCTTATGGCTTAAAAGGAGAGAGTATTTTGTATCGTTATGCTATAATTGGTTTTGGCGGTCTGGGTAAATTGCATCTTATCAATTTGCTTCGGCTCGAATCAGAACGAAAGGGCGAGCTTAAACTTTGCGCCATATGCGGTGCAGACAAAGAAACTGTTTTGCGGAATGTAAGCTTGAATCTGGGTACAGTAGACATTTCAGATGTCGATTTTTCAGAATGCAATTTTTACACCGATTATAAGGAACTTATTGAAAAGGAACGCCCCGACTTTATTTTATCTGCGCTTCCAACTTATCTCCACGAAGAAGCGGCAGTATATGCTTTGTCAAAAGGTGTTCATGTCTTTTCTGAAAAGCCGATGGCACTTACCGTCAAATCTTGTGACAATATAATTGAAGCGGCAAAAAAGAACGACAGAAAGCTTATGATCGGGCAAAGTCTGCGTTTTTCGCCTGCAATTTTAAAGCTTAAAGAAATTGTTGATAATGAGACATATGGCAAGGTTTGCAGATATGATTTCAGCAGATTTTCTCAGACACCTACCTGGTCGTGGAACAACTGGATTTTAAACCCTGAATTGAGCGGCGGATGTGTAATGGATCTGCACATACACGACGTTGATATGGTCAACTGGTTTTTCGGGAAACCGAAAGCAGTTCATGCAATCGGAACGAGCAGAAAAGTGCCGCTTGAAAATGTTATAGTAAGGTATGACTATGACGATGTTCTGGTTACCGGCAGTGCCGATTGGTCAATGAGCCAGAAATTCCCGTTTAACGTCAGATGCATTATGAATTTTGAAAGAGCATCGGCTGTTGTTGCGGACGGAAAACTCATTATCTATACAGATGATGAGGTGATAGAGCCCGAACTTGTTAACGAAAAGATGCACTATCTTGAAATCAAAGCTTTCGTTGAAATGATACTTGACGGAAAGAGCTGCGATGAAATCACAACGCCGGAATCTGTTCGTGATTCTGTGCGCATTGTTCTTGCAGAAGTGGAATCCATTAAAACAAAAAAAGAGGTTCTTATTGTATAAAGGAAAAGAGGAATAAAAATGGTAACGTCACAACAAGTCCGGGAAGCTTTGATAAAGCTCGGAATAAAAGAAGGCGACTCTATCCTGACACACTCGTCTTTTAAAAGTCTCGGAGAAACAGAAAACGGTGCAGCAACAGTCGTTGAAGGAATGAAACTTGCTGTTGGTGAGGACGGAACGGTTTTGTTTCCGACCCTCTGTCAGAAAGACTGGCCGAATGTTTATAAAAACTGGAATATGGATGCAGAGTCCGATGTCGGATATTTAACGAATTATTTCAGAAAACTGCCGGAGGCTTTGCGAAGCAACCAGGCAACACACTCTGTTGCAGCTATCGGCAAAAAGGCAGCCTATGTTACGGAAACGCACGGGGAAACAGGCCGTCGTTACGGCATATTCGGTGACACTCCGTTTTCTGCGGATTCTCCGTGGGAAAAGATGTATCATATAGATACAAAGGTTGTTTTTCTTGGCGTTGGCATAAGAAAATGTACATTCAGACATTTTGCGGAATATTGTTTTATGGAAGACTGCTTAAAACGCGCAGAAGGCAGTTCTGAATATGACCGCCTGAAAGGTCAGGTGTGGTGCTATGAAAACTGGGACGCTGCCGGCGTCTGGCCCCATCTTGACAGCGAATACATACAGACGGTTATGGAAAAACGGGGAATGGTTCATAAAGCAACCTGCGGAAATGCAGAGCTTCTGATGGTATCATCCGAGGATTTTGTTGATATTTCAATGGAGCTTCTGAAAAACAAGGAAAAAAAGGCACTGCTTGAAAATCACGATATATGGACAGTTCAGACCTTTATTGACTGGGTGGAGGAAATAGAAAAATTATGAGCCAGATTGTATATGATGAAGCATATGAACGCGATTTAGCAAAATATTTTGATGAAAATTTGCCTGAAAAGATTTATGATGCGCATTTTCACATCAGCCGTGCTTATACGGAGCGTTGCGGCTATCCCGGAACGCCGTTTGAGCAGTACAGCCAATTTATGCAAAAATACATATGCAGACCTATGAGCGGCGGTATGGTAATGCCTCAGCCGTCAAGATTGCACACGCCGGAAACTCTTGCGGATGAAAATCAATACAATCTTGCGCTCGCAAAAGAAAAAGGACTTGCGGCCGGGTTGATTGTAACACCCGGATGTGGGCGGGAAGCAACTGAGAAAATGCTGGATACGCATGAACATATAAAGGTTTTAAAGCCTTATCATGCATACTGTCCTATGGATATGAACAGGTATGAATCTGATATTCTTGATTATGCTCCGGAGTGGATGTGGCAGTTGGCAAATGACAGAGAGTTTCCGATTCTGATTCACCTCTCGCATTATCAGAATATGCTCAATGACGAAAATAACTGGGGACAGATTCGTATGTTGTGCGCTAAATATCCCAGAGTGAAGCTGATTCTGGCACATTGTGCAATGGGGCATAATGTCAGAAAACTTCGTCTCGGGCTTGAACATATAAAAGATATAGAAAATATCTGGTTTGATTGCTCAGGCGCTGCAGAAACAATGTCAATTTACTATTGCCTGAAAGCATTCGGTGCGGAGCGTATGATGTATGGCGGGGATTATGATCACGGCGAATCTGTTGGTCGCATATGCTCCTTTGGAAGTAATTTTATCGGCTTTCATGAGCCGTATATAAATAAAGAAGCAATACCTCCGGATTATAAATATCAGCCACTGAACAACGCGCAGGAGTGCACAATGGCGGCTCTTGAAGCAATAGAGGTGCTTGGTTTGAGTAAAACGGATGTAGAAAATATATTCTATAACAATGCCGCAAAACTGTTTGCTTGATTTTTTGAAGGTGCGTGTTATAAATGGAAAAGCAGCTTAAAATTTTAATGATAGGTGCACACCCCGATGACAACGATTTTCGTTGCGGCGGGACGGCGCTCAACTTTATAGAAAAAGGACATTCCGTAAGATTTTTGTCGGTGTGCAGTGGTAGTGCCGGACATCATACTATGTCTCCGGACGAGCTCTGCCTGCGCAGACAGAAAGAATCGGAGGCGGCATCTGCAATAAGCGGAATTGAGTATGACATATGGGATATTCCAGATTGCGAAGTTATGGCTGATCTTGAAACGCGCAAACGCATGGTTTGCTATATAAGAGAGTATCAACCGGATATTATTTTCACACATCGTGCAAATGATTATCATGCGGATCACAGAAACGTTGCATTGTTGGTTCAGGATGCTTCATATCTTCTGATAGTTCCTAATTTCTGTCCCGATGTCAGTGCTTTGAAAAAGACGCCTGTCATTATGTATTTTTACGATAAATTCAAAAATCCGTCTTTTGCGCCTGATGTCGTCGTTTCAATTGACAGCAAAATTGATAAAAAATATCAGATGATCGATTGTTACGAGTCGCAGGTCTATGAATGGTTGCCGTACACGAACGGAGTCCTTTGCGAAGTGCCGAAGGATAAAGAAGAACGCCTTGAATGGCTGAAAAATCCGCGCGTCCCGCGTGACGGAACAATGTTGACCGAAAAAGACCTGAATATTCCCATAAAGAGTAATAACAGTGAATACAGAGAAGCTGCGCCTGCTGTGAAGTTCCGCGATAAGTTAATAGAACGCTATGGTGAAGAAGGAAAATCGGTTCTCTTTGCAGAAGCGTTCCAGGTTTCTGAATACGGTTCACCGCTGTCTTTTGAGAAAGGTAAAGAAATTTTCACTTTTTAGTGTATGAGGTGATATGATGCAAATTCTCTCAATCGGAAACAGCTTTTCGCAAGATGCACAAAGATACCTTAATCGCATCGCAAAAGCTGATGGCTTTCAGCTCAATACATTCAACCTTTACATAGGCGGTTGTTCGCTTTCGACTCATTACAGAAATATGATGAGTGAAGAACGTGTTTATGCTCTTGAAATGAACGGGGAAAGCACAGGGTTTAATGTGTCGCTTAAAGAAGCTCTTTTAAATCGTGACTGGGACGTTATAACTCTCCAGCAGGCGAGTCATAAATCTCCGTATTACGACACCTATCAGCCTTATCTGAATAAAATTGCAGAATATGTAAGAGGCTGTGTTCCGGGTGCACGAATTGCAGTTCATCAGACCTGGGCATACGAGCAGGGAAGTCAGCGGCTTAATGCAGAACTCGGATATGATAATCATACGGATATGTTTGATGACCTTAAGATGGCTTATTCAAAAGCTGCAAGGGACATTGGCGCAGATTTTCTGATTCCGTCGGGAGAGGTTTTGGAAGAGCTTGTTTTGTCCGGAATAAAGGCACATCGCGACACGTTTCACGCAAGTCTCGGCGTTGGCAGATATGCGCTTGGGCTCATCTGGTATTCTATGTTGACCGGGCGTGATATCGCGAACAATTTATTTTCTGATTTTGACGTTGAAGTTTCTCTTTCGGATGTTGAAACTGCAAAAAAATGCGTTTTGGAGTGTTTTAGGAAATACAGAATTGCAGAATATAAATAAGAGTTACCAAAAACCCGTGGGAATACACATTCCTGTGGGTTTTCATCTTCTTGTATATAAAGCGGAAAATCTTGATTTTTTCGCTGCTTGTGCTATAATGGTTTTATTGATGGGACAGTTTTTTGTAATGAAGGAGCGATGTCTTTGAATATTATAGTTGTTGGTTGCGGCAAGGTTGGAACAACTCTCGTAAAAGAACTTGCAGCAGAAAAACATAATATAGTTATAGTTGATATCGATGCTGAAAAGCTTGATGAGGTGGGAAACACCCTTGACGTTATGTGCGTTGAAGGTCGCGGCGAGGATGTCGAAGTCCTGATAGAAGCGGATGTGTCAAACTGTGATATACTTATCGCTATGATGCAGTCTGATGAGCTTAATCTTCTCACCTGCCTTTTAGCCAAAAAGCTTGGTGCGAAAAATACAATAGCCCGCGTCAGAAACCCTATCTACTCAAATGCGATAAACCTTATAAAAGACGATCTCGGGCTTAGTATGTATATCAACCCCGAGAGAGCTGCTGCGGGTGAAATTTCAAGGCTTTTGCGCTTTCCGAACGCGATGCAGGTTGAAACGTTTGCCAAGGGAAGAGTCGAAATTATGAAATACGAAATTCCTGAGGGCTCTGTTCTTTCTGAACTTAAAATCTGTCAGCTCCGACCGAAATTGAAAACGACTGTCTTCGTTTGCGCGGTTGAGCGCGCCGGTGAAGTGTTTGTTCCTGATGGTAATTTCATATTGCGTTCAGGCGATATTATCTCTTTTGTTGCGCCGATAAGAGAGGCAAATGAGTTTTTGAAAAAGGTTGGTTCTGTATCAGCTAAAATAAAAGATGTTATCATTCTTGGTGGTGGAAAGCTGACCTATTACCTTACGGAAAGGCTTCTCGATTCCGGATACCGCGTAAAGATTATTGAAATTAACAAAAAACGTTGTGAGGAGCTCAGTGAACTTTTGCCTGAGGCTATGATAATTAACGGCGACGCAACGAACAATAATCTTCTTCACGAAGAGCACATTGAGAATGCAGATGCTGTTTTAAGCCTTACAGGTGTAGATGAGCAGAATGTTCTTATGTCCATATACGCTTCAAAACAGGCTCCCGAGGCGAAGGTTGTAACAAAAATCAAACATTTTGACTTTGATGATATTCTGCGTGGTATGCCCATCGGAAGCATCGTGTATCCGAAATATATAACAGCTGATTATGTTTTGCGTTATGTGCGCGTTATGCAGAATTCCTGGGAATCCAATATGGAATCCTTGCACAGAATTGTTGATGACAGAGTTGAAGCGCTTGAATTCCGGATTCGTCAGCATAACGCTCTTGTTGGCATAACATTCCAGCAACTCAATATAAAAAAGGGTACGCTTGTTGCTTGCATAACCCGAAACGGAAAAACGTTTACTCCGGGAGGTAAAGACAGTATCCAGGTCGGCGATACAGTCATAATAGTCACAATTCAAAAGGGGATCAGCAAATTGGAACAGATTCTCGATGGAGAAGCGGTGGAAGGATAATGAATAAAAAACTTGTTTTAAAGCTGAACGGATATATTCTCCTGTTTGATGCGATAGCTATGATTTTGCCTGTTCTTGTGGCGGTTTATTATCGTGAAAAGGCGGGCTTTGCATTTCTTCCTGTGATTGTGTTGTGTGTCGCGTTGGGTTTGCCCTTGATATTATCCATGAAACCGAAGAACAAACAGCTTTTCGCAAGAGAAGGTATTGTAACCGTTGCTGTTGCATGGGTTATGATGAGTCTTGTTGGCAGTCTTCCGTTTTTTCTTTCAAAGGAAATTCCGAGCTTTATAGACTGCTTTTTTGAAACAACTTCGGGCTTTACGACGACCGGAGCAACCATACTCACTAATGTCGAAGCGCTTAGTAAATGTTTGCTTTTCTGGCGTAGCTTTACCCATTGGATAGGCGGAATGGGCGTTCTTATGTTCGTGATGGCAATAGCTCCTATGGCGGGCGGAACGAATATGCAGCTTATTCGCGCGGAATCACCCGGGCCGAAGGTTGAAAAGCTTTTACCGAAAGCAAATATGACAGCAAAAGCCCTTTACGGAATATACATCGGCCTGACGGTTCTCGAGATTGTCTTTTTGCTTGCAGGCAAAATGCCGCTGTTTGATGCAGTTACCACGGCTTTTGGAACCGCGGGTACAGGCGGTTTCGGAATAAAAAACGATAGTCTTGCCGGATACAGTGCTTATATTCAGAGCGTTGTAACTGCGTTTATGTTGCTGTTTTCCGTAAACTTCAATATATATTTTTTAATTGTTGCAAGAAAGTTTTCGGCTGTATGGAAAAACGAAGAGCTGAGAGTGTTCTTTTTTGTCGTTATCGCTTCGGTTGCTTTAATCGCGCTCAATACATTCAGGCTGTTTGATAATATCGGCGGTGCAGTTCATCACATCCTGTTTGCGGTCGCTTCGATAATTTCAACATCGGGATTTGCGACTGTTGACTTCAATGTCTGGCCGGATTTTTCAAAGACAATCCTTGTTGTTCTGATGTTTGTCGGTGCGTGTGCGGGGTCAACCGGCGGTGGCATTAAGCTTTCGCGAATTCTGATTATGTTCAAATCTCTGAAAAGAGAATTTTCATCGCTTATTCATCCGAGAAGTGTGCAGACGATTCGTATCAGCGGAAAGAAAATAGATGATGAAACCGTTAAGAGAGTCAGTTCGTATATGATATGCTATGTTCTGATCTTCTTTACGTCGCTTCTTATAATATCCCTTGATAACTTTGGCTTTGAAACAAATTTTACGGCGGTTGTTTCAACGATAAACAATATAGGACCCGGATTGGCACAAGTAGGTCCGGCGGGGAACTTTTCAAACTTTTCAGATCTGTCGAAGATCGTTTTTTCAGTTGTTATGATTTGCGGACGACTTGAACTGTTCCCGATTATGATTCTTCTTCTCCCGCAGACGTGGAAGAAGTATTAAACAAAAAGGAGAAATTTATGACAGGAAAACAGAGAGCATATTTGCGCAGCCTTGCAAACGGTATAGAAGCAAAATATCAGATAGGTAAGGGCGGAATCGATAACGAAACTGTTGAAATGGTTGATCTTGCCCTCGAAGCAAACGAACTTATAAAAGTTAAGGTTTTGGAGAATGCTTTTCTTGATATAAGAGAGGCTTGCGGTGAAATATGCGAGGCGACGGGCGCATATCCCGTTCAGTGCATCGGAAACAAGTTTGTTATATACCGCGAGTCGAAAAAGAATAAAACAATAGTTTTACCCAAAAAGTAAGAAAAACAGACAGGACTTTTTGTCCTGTCTGTTTCTGTTTAATTAATCTTCGTCACAGTTTGTGCGGCATTTTATCAGGCAAACGGTAGAAGTAAGTGTCAATGTGAAAAATGCGAGCAGAAGCCCTGCAAAGACTGCGCCGATTACACTGGTTGCAGCAAAGGTTATTCCGAGAAGGGTTACGGAAAATAAAACTGTACCGAGGATGCCCCAAAGAAGCGTTTTCAGGGATGAGCATGCGCAGCGGCTTGTCCGTCCCGGGAAACTTCCGTTTGAGGTTATCAGGAGTATTCCAAGATAAACAACAGCTATACCGAACAAGACCCAGGAAAAGGCGGGTGTAATTGTTATTGTGCCCATAAATGTGAGCATTGCGGTAACGATGCCGATAATAATGCTTGCAACGATTGCAAGAGCGGGACAGTACCCTCTCCAGGTGCAAGAAAGTTCAGACATTTAATTTCACCTCCGATACAGTATATTCAAAGCGGCAAAAACTGTTTACCGGAAAAGCGTGGTGTGATATAATAAACTTAAATAAATCTTCGGAGGCGAAAAGAAATGATACTTGATACACTTAAAAACTGCGGGAAATATTATGGCATTAATGAAAAAATCGGCATGGCTTTTGATTTTATAAAAAGAGCAGTTGCTGAAAATCTGCCCGTCGGGAACTATGAAATAGACGGCAGAGATGTTTATTCGTACATACAGGAATATACAACGAAATCGGAAAGAACCGGTGGCTTTGAATCACACAAAAAATATATAGACATTCAGTTTATTGCATCGGGAGTCGAGGTTATAGATGTTATGGACATCTCAAAAGGTGTAATATCGCAGGAATATAACGAAACATCTGATGCTGCTTTTTATAAGACAGATAACAGAACAACACGTTGCCTCATTGAAGCGGGACAATATGCGATATTCCTTCCTGATGATCTGCACAAACCGGGGATTGGCTATGAAGAGGTTCCGGGTGATGTCAAAAAAATAGTTGTAAAGGTAAAAATTTAGAAATGCAGACTTTAACTTGCTGCGAAATCTGCCCGAGGGGATGTAAAGTAAACCGCTTGTCGGGAGAAATCGGCTTTTGCGGGGCTGATGCTGTTGTGAAAATAGCGAGGGCAGACCTTCATTTTTGGGAAGAACCATGCATTTCGGGCGAAAATGGCTCAGGAACGGTGTTTTTTTCGTCGTGTAATATGAAATGTATATTTTGCCAGAACTTCCCGATAAGCACCTGCAATAAAGGTGTGGAGATGAGTGTGGCAGAGCTTTGTGAAAAGTTTCTCGCGTTGCAGAAAAAGGGCGCGAACAACATAAATCTCGTAACGCCGACGCATTATGTTCTGCAAATCATCGCGGCACTTGACCTTGCAAAGGGAAAAGGTTTGGATATACCCGTGGTTTATAATTCGGGAGGATATGAAAGCGTCAGCACAATAAAGCGTCTTTCCGGGTATGTTGATATATATATGCCTGATATCAAGTATTTTTCAGATAAAGCGGCTGTTGAGTATTCTTCTGCGCCGGATTATTTTAATATAGCGTCGGACGCACTTTCAGAAATGGTAAAACAGGTCGGAAAACCCGTTTTTGATGAAAAGGGAATTATGAAAAAAGGCGTTATTGTTCGACATATGATGCTTCCGGGTCTTCTTTCGGACACGAGAAAGATTATAGATTATCTGTATGATACGTACGGGGATGATATTTTTATAAGCCTTATGAGCCAATACACTCCGATGGAAAGTGTTAGGGAACATCCGAAGCTTTGTCGGAGGATTGACCCGAAAAGCTATGATACAGTAGTTAAATACTGTATGGATAAAGGAATTAAAAATGCCTTTATCCAGAGTGGTGCCTCTGCAAGTGAAAGCTTTATTCCGGATTTCGAAATATAAAAGCAGGTGAATTTCACCTGCTTTTTTGTTTACAACGATTTATACTCTTTTGGGGAAACGCCCGTAAATTGCTTGAATCTCCTTGAAAAATAGATATAATCCGTATAGCCGCACTTTTCTGCAATTTCTGTTAAAGCGAGTGTGTCTTTATATATATCTATCAGATAACAGGCGTGGTTTATTCTTGTTTCGGTGAGAAATTCTGTTGGCGTTTTTCCGGTAAAAAGCTTAAACTGTGCCCGGATGTAATCCTCTGCGTATCCGCTTTTTTTCAGGATTTCGCTTATGTTGATATTTGAGTCGTAAAAGTTATCGGAAATTTTGGTTACTATATCTTTGAGAACTATACTTATGTTTTTTTCAGTTCGTGTATTTTGCAGGAGATAGTGAGCGAGTGCATTTGCGAGAGAAGAGAGGTATTCGGGATTTGTGAATCTGTTTTCAAAAATCATTTTCACGAGAAAGGATCCCGCTTTTTCAGCATTGTCCATAACAACAGTGGGAGAGGAAAAAGAAAAAATATGGTTGAAGTCGCCTTTTATGAATATTGTTTCAGCCTCACTATCATATTTTGATGCGTGAACGGTATCGGGCGGGACGATAATAAATTTTCCGGGGAAAATAGGTATGCTTTTTTCTGTAAGCTGAAATCTGCCCGTGCCCTTTGAATAGAAAATGATTTCATAGCAATTGTGTTTATGCTCCTGACAGGAAAGGTTTACGATGCCGACAGATGTCTTCATATTTAATCACCGTTATTATTATATATAAAATCTATGTTTTGTGCAAGTTTATTTATAAAAAAACATAACAGAAAAAAGAATGTAATGCTATCCTTTTAAAGGAATAGGGGTGGGTAAGATGAAAATGAAGAATGTAGATATGCTTTCGGGCTCAATTACGAAAGGTCTGCTTTCAATGTCGGTTCCGATTATGATAATGAATGTTATGACGTCGCTGTTCACAATTGTTGATATGACGGCTCTGAAACATTTTTCATCGGATTCCTCAGTTGGAGCGATAGGTGTTTGCGGAACGCTTATAACGCTTTTGAACAGCCTGGTTATAGGCGTTTCGTCCGGCGCAAATGTTGTTGTTGCAAAGCGGATAGGTGAGGGAAATAAAGAAAATACCGACAAGGCTGCAATGACGTCAATTATGGCATCAATCGTCGGCGGCTTGCTCCTTATGATAATAGGAGTTACGTTTGCTGAAACTTTTCTCAGGATGACAAACTGTCCTGAGGCGCTTCTTCCGAAGGCAACGAGCTATTTCAAGTTCTATTTCTGGGGTGTACCGATACTGATGTTCTATACCTTTGCAGCTTCAATTCTCAGAGCAATCGGAGATACGAAAAAACCTATGATATTTGCGATTCTCGTAGGAATTTTGAAGGTTATTTTCACCGTTCTTTTCCTGGTGTTTACTGATATGACGGTCGAAGGCGTTGCTATTGCTACTACAATTGCGTATCTCGTGGCGTGCGTCCTTGCGTTTATAACCATCTTAAAAAATGATGATATAATTCACCTTGACTTTAAAAAGATGCGCTTTTACGGAAAAGAATTGAAAGAAATACTTTTCCTCGGCATCCCCACAGGAATTCAACATTCGCTCTATTCTCTTGCAAATGTAGTAATCTTAACTGCGGTGAACGGATTTGGCGCGAATGCTTCAACGGGACTTTCAATAGCAAACCAGTTTGACGGTATACTCTATAACGTGTCTGTGGCACCGTCACTTGCCGTAATGCCGTATGTAGCGCAGAATGCAGGTGCGAAGAACATAAAGCGCGTGAAAGAAATTATCGTTCGTGCAGTTTTAATCACTGTTGCGTTCGGTGCAAGCCTTGGTTCACTTTCGGCAATTTTCTCCGGACAGCTCTCGTCGATTATGAGTTCTAACCCCGAGGTAATTAAGTATTCAATGCAGAAGATGGTGATTGTTTCGAGCACATACTTCATCTGCGGCATAAATGAGGTAATGGGCGGAATACTCAAAGGTCTCGGAAAACCCATCGTACCGACCGTTTCAACGCTTATATTTATGTGTCTTATAAGGTTTCCGTGGGTTTGGTTTGTTTTCCCGCTTTGTCCGAATCTCACCTTCCTCTATCTTATCTGGCCGATAGGCTGGGTGCTTTCGATTATAACTCAGCTTTGCGCTTATTTCCCGGCAATTAGAAAGCTTGAAAAGAAAGTTTTGGTTTAGAAAAAAGAAAAGACCTTTCAGAAAAATTCTGAAAGGTCTTTTTTGTGTTATATTACTTGTTTGAGATAGCTGCCTGAGCTGCTGCGAGACGAGCAATCGGAACGCGGAACGGTGAGCAGGAAACATAGTCGAGGCCAATCTTGTGACAGAACTCAACAGATGTCGGGTCGCCGCCGTGTTCGCCGCAGATACCGAGGTGGAGGTTTGCGTTAGCCGGCTTTGCAAGCTTGATAGCTGTTTCCATGAGCTTGCCGACGCCTGTCTGGTCGAGCTTTGCAAACGGGTCGTTCTCGAAAATCTTTGCATCATAGTATGCAGAGAGGAACTTACCTGCGTCGTCACGTGAGAATCCGTATGTCATCTGTGTGAGGTCGTTTGTACCGAAGCAGAAGAAGTCAGCTTCCTTTGCAACCTCGTCAGCTGTGAGAGCTGCACGCGGGATTTCGATCATTGTACCAACCTCATATTCAAGGTTTGCGCCTGCTGCTGCGATTTCAGCATCAGCAACTTCAACAACGAACTTCTTTACGTATTTAAGTTCCTTGGTATCGCCGATAAGCGGAATCATAATTTCAGGCTTTACTGCCCAGTCAGGATGCTTTTTCTGGATGTTGATAGCTGCGCGGATAACAGCAGCTGTCTGCATCTTTGCAATTTCCGGGTAAGTAACAGCAAGTCGGCAACCACGGTGACCCATCATCGGGTTGAACTCATGGAGGGAAGCAATGATTTCCTTGATTGTCTCAACGCTCTTGCCCTGTGCAGCTGCAAGTGCCTTGATGTCATCTTCTTCTGTCGGAACGAACTCGTGAAGCGGCGGGTCAAGGAAGCGGATGCAAACCGGAGTGCCTTCAAGAGCTTCGAAGAGAGCTTCGAAGTCTGCCTGCTGCATCGGAAGAATCTTTGCAAGAGCAGTTTCTCTTTCTTCAACTGTTTCGGAGCAGATCATTTCACGGAAAGCTTCAATTCTGCCTGCTTCAAAGAACATATGCTCTGTGCGGCAGAGACCAATGCCTTCTGCGCCAAGCTCACGAGCCTTCTTGGCATCGCGCGGAGTATCAGCATTTGTGCGGACTTTAAGCTTTCTGTACTTGTCAGCCCAAGCCATAATGCGGCCAAATTCACCTGCAATAGAAGCGTCTACTGTCGGGATGATACCGTCGTAAATGTTACCTGTTGAACCGTCGATGGAGATAAAGTCGCCCTCATAGAATGTCTTTCCGGCAAGTTCAAACTTCTTGTTTTCTTCATCCATTTTGATTTCGCCGCAACCTGAAACGCAGCAAGTACCCATACCGCGTGCAACAACAGCTGCGTGAGAGGTCATACCGCCACGTACTGTGAGGATACCCTGAGCAGCCTTCATACCTGTGATATCTTCGGGTGAAGTTTCAAGACGAACAAGAACAACCTTTTCGCCTCTTTCGTTCCATTCAACAGCATCTTCAGCTGTGAATACAACCTTACCGCAAGCAGCACCGGGTGATGCGCCGAGGCCCTTACCTGCGGGAGT
>JAFYPW010000031.1 GCA_017559985.1 Oscillospiraceae bacterium
CACAAAATGCCGCCCGCGCGCGTCCTCTCAAACCGCAAAAAGAGCGTTTTCGGAATCGGCGTTGCGCCGAGTGCGGCGAGGACAAGGATGAAAAGATAGCTCTTTGCATAGTAAAGAGTTTCTGTATTAAAAAGAGGATAGTTACCCGCGCCGAAAAGTGCGCCGACATATTCCGTAATCTGTAAAAAGCTCTCGCCGTCAAAGATTATAAAGCTTATTAAAATAAGAAGAGTTACATAAACGTGTTTTAGCGCGCCTGCCTTTTTGAGGAGATTTCCCCACACAAACTTTTCACACATCAGAAGCAGCGCAAAGAACACACCCCAGAGAATGAAGTTCCACGCCGCACCGTGCCAGAAGCCGGTTAAAAACCAGACAACGCAGATATTGAAGATATAGCGAAGCGGCCCTACGCGGTTTCCGCCGAGGGGAATATAAACATAGTCGCGAAACCAGCTTCCGAGCGAAATGTGCCATCTTCTCCAGAACTCGGCAACGCTCTTTGAGATAAACGGATAATTGAAGTTTTCCATAAAGTCAAAGCCGAAGAACTTTCCAAGCCCGCGCGCCATATCGGAATATCCCGAAAAGTCAAAATAAATCTGAAGCGCGAGAGAAACGGCATAAACCCAGAAGAAGAGAACGCTCTTTTCACCGCTCTGGCGGAAAACGTCAACGAGCTCGCCGAGCACGTTTGCAAGGAGAATCTTCTTTGAAAGACCGCAGATGAAGAGGGAGACACCCTCTGCCGTCTTCTTTACCGTGTGCGTGCGCGAGGTAAGGTCGTCGGCGACATCGGCATAGCGCACGATAGGACCCGCTATAAGCTGCGGAAAGAGTGAGATATACGCCGCGAGGGTTATAAAGCTTTTCTGTGCGGGAGTGCCGCGCCAAACGTCAATCGTGTAGCTTAAAATCTGGAAGGTGTAAAAGCTTATGCCGATGGGGAGCGCGATTTACAGAAGCGGAACGGAAAGCCCGCTTACCGCGTTGAAGTTTTCTATGAAAAAGTCGGCATATTTAAAAACGCCGAGCGCGGAAAGAAAAAGTATGCAGGAAAGCGCGAGATAAAGCCTTCCCGCCGTCTTTCCCCTGTTTTTCTCAATAAGGAGACCGAGAAAAAAGCCGCAGATGACCGTTGCGAGCATCAGGAAAACATACCTCGGCTCACCCCAGGCATAGAAAACAAGGCTTGAAATGAGAAGTGTGAAGTTTTTAAATCTCCGTGGCGTGACTACATAAAGAATCAGCACGAGCGGGAGAAAATAATATAAAAAAGGAATACCTGAAAAAAGCATAGAAGAGTTCCTTTCATAAGAAAAGGGCGAGAGTTTCTCGCCCTTTATAAATTATTCTTCAAGAGTTTTCGGGCACATAAGGAAGAAGACCTTGTTGCCGATTTTTTCGCAAACCGTCTGCTCTGCTTCCGTGCAGATGTTCCAGCGCGGATTTGCGTTGTCTTTGAGCGTTTTTACAAATGCGTCTGCATCGCCCGACACTTCAAAGACATAGCCTACAAACGGGATTGTGCCGATATTCGGCGCAAACATTGTGCAGGAGTCAAAGCCTGTAATCTCTGCGTCAAAGCCGGCGAGGTATCCTGCTTCCATCGGAGCTGTGCCGCCCATGAACTTTATCGCCTCGTCTGTAATGCAGGCTGCGGCAATGTCAGCTGCGCTCTTGTCTGCATTTGCGCGGAAAACTGAGAGAAGCGTGTCGCCGAGAGTTTTTGACTCTGCGGGCTTTTCCTCAGGCTTTTCTTCGGGGACTTCCTCAGGCACGACCTCGGGTGAGGTTTCAGGCTTTTCTGTCGGTTTTTCGACAGGCTTGTCTGCGGGCTTTTCTGCAGGTTTCTCCTGTGGTTTCTCCTCGGGTTTTACTTCGGGAGCTTCTTCTTTCTCCTCAACCTCGGGCGCGTCGGTTTCTTCTCCGTTTTCAACCTCGCCCGGAACGTCTGTTATGATTTCGCCACCTTCGTCTTCAACCGGAGCATCGTTTCCTTTGCAGGCGGAAAGAGCGAAGATGAGCGCGAAAGCTAAAATCAAAGCCAACAATCTTTTCATATCTGTTTCTCCTTTGTAGTTTTATGTATTAAGAATACAATAAAATGACAGGAAAGTCAATCGGAGCATTTTTACATATGACAAAATGTAAAAACTTTTTAGAAAAGTGAATTTTGTTATAGAAAAACTGAAATGAAAGTGCTATTATAGCCTAAAATAAGACAAAATGGAAAGAGGAGAAAAGAAATGATAGAAATAAATTATGACGCAAATACCGTAATGCGCGGCAACTACCCGATAATAAAGAAGCTTGGCGCATGCTCCCCGCGCGGCGAGATGACGCCGTTTGTCTGGGAGGGTCGTCTTTACCGCTCAGAGCTTGCCGGCGACGATTATGCAGGAGCAGACACAATAATCCGCGATGTTGAGACAGGAAAGGTTATAGCAAGTCTTGCAAAGGACAGCTATTTCACGTCGGCTTTTGTTGACGATGATGAGGTTTATGTTCTCGGTGTTGACAAAGAAAAGCGCGACACCATAAACATATTCAAAAGCCGCGACCTTGTAAACTGGAAGAAGGAAATCCTTCTCACAAACCCGGGCTGGACGTATTACAACACTTCCCTCACAAAAAACGAAGAGGGTTATGTTCTTGCGCTTGAATCGGACCATGCGGACTTTGCGGGCAGCGAACCGTTTACCATCTTTTTCGCAAAAAGCTCTGACCTCAAAGAGTGGGAGCACCTCGACCCGACAAGGTTTACAAACTCCAAAGAACGTTACAGCGGCGGCCCGTGGTTTAAATACAGCGAGGGCTGGTACTATTTAATCACGGTGACAATGCTTCCGTGTAAGAGATTTACAAACTACATCTTCCGTTCAAAGGACCTTGAAACCTGGTATGTCGGATACTACAACCCGATTCTCATGCCGGATGCAGACGACCGCAAAATCTCTCCCAACCACGCGGCAGATCTTGAAGATAAGATGGATGAAATACTTCACGGAGGCTTTAACATCAATAACTCCGATATTGATATGTGCGACTGGCAGGGAAAGACCTACATAAACTACTTCACCGGAAACCAGCTCGGAACATCCTGGTGGATGATGGAAGCAGAATACGACGGCACAGTTGCCGAATTTTTAAAGTCTTACTTTGAATAAACGGAAGAGGGGCGCTTTGCGCCCCCGCTCCATTTACTGCTCTGAAAGCGTTTTCGGGCACATCACAAAAAACACTTTTCCGTTTTCTGTTTCAACAACAGTCTCCTCGGCTTCTGTGCAGATGTTCCAGCGCGGGTCTGCATTTGCTTTGAGTGTTTCCGCGAAGCTTTCCGCGTTTTGCGACACCTCAAAGACATAGCCGATAAACGGAATTGTTCCGATGTTGGGTGCGAACATAACCGCACGGTCAAAGCCCGAAATTTCAGACTTAAACCCCGCAAGCTCGCCCTCTGTGACGGGCGCCGTGCTTCCCATAAACTCGATTTCTTCGCGCGAGAGAGCCGCGTCTGCAATCTCTTCGGCGGTCATATCGGAGTTTTCGCGGAACACCTGCCGCATAGCTTCACCGAGGGTTTTTGGCGCGTCCTGTTTTTCTCCGCCGCAGGCGACGAGAGAGAAAAGGATCGCAAAAGAGAGAAGAAACAAAACATATTTTTTCATAATATCATACCCCTTTCATATTATATAATTTTTCAAAAGTTTCAGATTTATACATAAAAGAAAAGAAGTGATAAAATGGCTGAGATTAACTATAACGAAGAAACTCTTATGCAAAAAGACTTTCCGGAGATAAAAAAGCTTGGTGCGGTGTCTCCGTTCGGCGATAATATGCTGTTCGCGTGGAAGGAAAGGCTTTATCGCTTCGGCTTTGTTGACCCTGCAAAAAGTTCTGCCGTTTTCTGCTTTCCGCAGGCGGCTGTACGCGACGCCGCGACGGGTGAGTTTGTAAGCTTTCTTGCGCAGAACAGCTTTTTCCACTCGGTCTATGTCGAGAACGACACGGTTTATGTTCTCGGCGTTGATATGAAGGAGAGAGGACGGATTCTTATTTATGAAAGCCACGACCTTGTAACCTGGGAAGAGCGAACCCTTTTTGAAAATTCGGGCTGGACATATTACAACACCTCTCTCACAAAAGGTCCTGACGGATATGTTCTTGCGCTTGAATCTGACCATCCGGACTTTGCGGGAGTGCCGTTTACCGCGTTTTTTGCAAAAAGCCCGGACCTTGTCGACTGGGAGTTTGTGGATTATGATCTCGGTTATGCAAAGGACCGCTATATAGGAAGCCCGCGCCTTATATATTCCGACGGATGGTACTATCTCACGGTTTCCGAGCAGCTGCCTTGCAAGAGGTTTGCAAGCTATATCCACCGCACGCGCGACTTCCGCGACTGGTATGTGGGTTTGTATAACCCGATTATTATGCCTTCTCACGAGGACAGACAAGTTTCTCCGCGCGCTTCTGATATCGACCGTGTCACACTTGAAAGGATGAAAAAATCATTCATATCAAGCAATTCTGAAATTGCCCTGTGTGAATTTGGCGGGAAAACATACATAGGCTACGTTGCGGGAAACCAGCTTGGCTCATACCATACTGCCGAGGCGGAGTATGACGGCCCGCTTGATGAATTCTTAAAATCATTTTTTGAATAAGGAGAGATAAAAATGATAGAAATAAACTACGACAAAAATACCGTGATGCGCGGTAACTATCCGAGAATAAAGAAGCTCGGCGCGTGCTCACCGTATGGAGAGATGACGCCTTTTGTATGGAACGGAAGGCTTATGCGCCTCGAACTTATCGACCCGAGCTTTGCGACCGACAGTTCCATACCGCGCTATGCGGGAATCCGCGATGTCGAAACGGGCGAAATTCTCTCAACCTTTGCCGAAGACAGCTATTTCCACTCGGCATACGTTGAGGACGGCACGGTCTATGTAACGGGCGTTGATATGAAGCGCCGCAGCACAATCCGCGTTTATACGAGCCGCGACCTTAAAAACTGGACAAACGAAGTGCTCTTTGATAATCCGGGTTGGAGATACTACAACAATCAGATAACAAAGGGGCCTGATGGCTATGTCATCGTGCTCGAATCTGATCATCCCGAATATGCGGGAGAGCCGTTCACGATGTTTTTCGCAAAAAGCCCCGACCTTAAAGAGTGGATACATCTTGACCCGACGAGGTTCTGCAACTCTCCCGAGCGCTATAACGGCGGCCCGTGGATTCGCTACTGCGACGGCTGGTATTACTTAATCACCGTAACGCTCCTTCCGTGCAGGAGGTTTACAAACTATATCTTCCGCTCAAAAGACCTTGAAACCTGGTACGTCGGATACTACAACCCGATTCTTATGCCGGATGCGGATGACCGAAAAATCTCCCCGCGCGCGGTCGATTTTACGGAGGAAAGGCTTGAAGAAGTAAAGCACGGCGGCTTCAATATCAATAACTCCGATATCGATATGTGCGACTGGCAGGGAAAGGTATATATAAACTATCTTTGCAGCAACCAGATTGGCTGGTACTATATGGCAGAGGCAGAAGCAGAGGGAACGGTTGCGGATTTCCTAAAATCATACTTTGAATAAAAAGAAAGCCTTGACGGATTCCGTCAAGGCTTTCTTTTTTCTGGCACCCCCAGCGCGAGTCGAACGCACGATTTGCCCTTAGGAGGGGCATGTTATATCCACTTAACTATGGGGGCATATAACATCTATAATTTTAATATATTGCGGCTTTTCTGTCAAGGAATAAAAAGTTTGAAACTTTATAAAAAAGTTGTTTAAATCGTGCGTTGTGTATGATATAATTATTACATATATAATTATGTTTTTTGGAGGGGTTCCGATATGAAAAACGCAATAAATGTTAACATTGCAGGGGTTGAGCTTCGCCTCATTTCAGGAGAGAACGAGGAGTATACACGCCGCGTTGCCGCACACGTTGACGCAAAGGTCAGCGAGGTTTTAAAGCTCGGCAGCTTCTCGATTGTTGAGTCTGCTCTTCTTTCTGCGATAAACATTTCCGATGAGTATTACAAGGCTCTTGAAACAGCAGAAAATCTCCGCACACAGCTCAAAGACTACCTTGAAGACGGCAGCCGCATGAAAGCGGAAATTGCCGACTTAAAGCGTGAGATTGTGCGCCTTGGCGGAAGGTAATATGAAGAAAAGAGCAGAGATTTTAGCGCCTGCGGGCTCGCCCGAGGCGCTTCGCGCCGCTGTCTGCAACGGTGCCGATGCCGTATACCTCGGCTACGGTGACTTTAACGCGCGCCGCCAGGCACGCAACTTCACCGAGGCTGACCTTGCCCGCGCGGTGGACTTTTGCCATAAGCGCGGCGTTCGCGTATATGTCACGGTGAACACGATAGCAAACGACCGCGAGCTTTCCGAGGTCGAGAAAATCTGCCGCGACATAAACCGCGCCGGCGTCGATGCCGCGATAATTGCAGACCTTGGCGTTGCGCGCCTCTTCCGTGAGGTTGCACCATCGCTTCCCATCCACGCGTCAACGCAGATGACCGTTCACAACCTTGCGGGCGTCCGTGCTCTTGCGGAGATGGGTTTTTCGCGCGTTGTGCTTGCTCGCGAGCTTTCAAAGACAGAGATTAAAAAAATCTGTAAGGAATCCCCGATTGAAATAGAAGTTTTTGTTCACGGTGCGCTGTGTATGTGCTATTCCGGCCAGTGCGAGATGAGCGCGATTATCGGCAGGAGAAGCGGCAACCGCGGTCTCTGTGCCCAGCCCTGCCGTATGCAGTATAAGCTCGGCGAGAACGCGTCGGGCGGGACATATCCTCTCTCGCTTTCGGACCTGTGCCTTGCCGACTATGTTACAGAGCTTTCGGATATGGGCGTTGCCTCACTCAAAATAGAGGGGCGGATGAAGCGCGCAGAGTATGTTGCGACCGTTACGGAGGTATATTCAAAAATTCTCCGCGAGAGGAGAATTCCCACAGCGGAAGAACGCCGCCGCTTAAACGATATCTTTTCGCGTGACGGGTTTACCGACGGCTATTATACAGAAAACCTCGGCCGCAATATGTTCGGCATAAGAACGGAGACCGACGCGCCCGAAGAGCTTCTCGCCCGCGCGAGAAAGTCATATGAGGACGCACCGGAGCGCCCCGAGGAGATAGATCTTTACTGCATAATAGAAAAAGACCGCCCGGCACTTCTTGTCGCGGGCGACACAAAGGGAAACCGCGTTATGGTGCAGGGAGCAACGCCCGAGCCTGCGAGGACGTTCCCGCTCACCGAGGAATCGGTAAAAATTCAGCTTGAAAAAACAGGCGGCACCTGCTTTGTTGCCCGTGATGTAAACGTGCTTATAGGAGGGGGGCTCTCGCTTCCGCTCTCCGCGCTCAACGCGCTTCGACGCGAGTGCTTGGAGAAGCTTGAAGCGTGCCTCGGCTTTGTCAAGGACCGCCCCGAGGGCAAGTTCAACTCCGGCTTTAAGCTCGTAAACCGCAAGGAGAAGCCGCGCTTTACCGTTTCTGTGCTCTCTGTTTCCCAGATAAGCGAAGAGATGCTCTCCTACCCGATAGAAATTCTATACATTCCGCTTTCCGAGTTTATGGGAAATGTCGACAGGATAAAGGCGATAGCAGAGCGCGTCCGCGTCTGCGCCGCGCTTCCGAGGATAATAAAAGACACGGAGACAAAAGAGGTCGAGTTTCTGTTGGGTCTTGCAAAACAGGCGGGAGTCGAGGAAGCTTCCGTCGGAAACTTCGGACATATTGAACTTGCCGCAAGAAACGGCTTTACCGTCCGCGCGGATTTTGGCATAAACATAGCAAACTCGCATGCTCTGCGAGAGGTAAGGCGTCAGGGCGCAGTCTCGGCGCTTCTTTCGCCGGAGCTTACCTTCCCGCAGATACGCGACGTTTCAAAGATAATAGACACAGAAATCTTTGTTTACGGAAGGCTTCCGCTTATGATATGCGAAAACTGCGTCGTGAAAACGCAGACGGGTGCGTGCGTATGCACAAATCCCCACGCGCTTGTCGACAGAACGGGCGCTTCGTTCCCGCTTGTGCGGGACTTTGGCCACAGAACGGTAATCTTAAACTCGCAGAAGCTTTTCCTTGCCGATAAGACGGCGGACTACCGCAAGCTCGGTCTTGCATATGCGCGCCTCTCCTTTACGACGGAAAACGTGCGCGAGTGTATATCTGTGCTCGATTCTTATCTGGGAAGAAGCGAATATGCGCCGTCGGTATATACGAGGGGTTTGTATTACAGAGGAGTTGAGTAAAACGTGACAGAACTTAAAGTGAAGCTTATAAGCGAAAATGCGAAAAATCCGGAACGCGCAAGCGACGGTGCGGCGGGGTATGACCTGCGCGCGTGCCTTGATGCTCCGTACACTCTCCGCCCCGGTGAGATTTTTGCAGTTCCTACGGGTGTATGTATAGAGCTTCCCGATAAGCTGCACGTTGCGATGCTGTGTGCGAGAAGCGGTCTTGCAATACGCCACGGCATAACACTTGCAAACAGCGTCGGCATAATCGACAGCGACTATCGCGGCGAGATAAAGGTAGGGCTTGTAAACCTCGGCGGCGAGGATTTTGAGATAGTCCCGGGCGAGAGAATCTGCCAGATGCTCATTCTTCCGGTGGCGCTTCCTGAAATCGTGACAGCAGAAGAGCTTTCCGAAACCGTGCGCGGAGCGGGCGGCTTCGGCTCAACGGGAAGAGGGTAAAACGGAGGATATATGCTTATACTTGCATCAAAGTCGCCGAGACGGCGCGAGCTTCTCGCGCTTTATACCGAAGAATTTCAGATTGATGTGTCGTCCGCCGCAGAGCCCGGTTTTTCGGGCGGTGCGGTTTCGGACTATGTGGAAGACCTTGCGCGCAGAAAGGCACGCGATGTCGCCGTGCGCCATAAGGGCGACACGGTCATCGGCGCGGACACGGTCGTCGCGTTTGGCGGCGAGGTGCTCGGCAAACCGCGTGACCTTGCCCATGCGCGTGAAATGCTTCTTTCTATGTCCGGCGGGCGGCAGGAGGTATACACGGGCGTGTGTGTTATTTGCCGCGGTGAGGAGAGGTGCTTTTCCGTCTGCACGACTGTCATCTTTCGCAAACTTTCCGAGGATGAGATTGACGCGTATGTACAAACAGGCGACTGCCTTGACAAAGCCGGAGCTTACGGGATTCAGGGCGGGGCAGGAGAATTTGTAGAAACGATCGAGGGCGACTATTTCAACGTAATAGGCCTTCCTATGAATGAGCTTTCCCGCGTTCTGGAGGAAATACTTAAAACACATTCGAAGTGGTGACGGTAATGAACGGTTTCTTTTCAAAAAAGACGGTAGTGACGATACTTCTTGCCGTTTTAATATCGCTTGTCCTTGCGATACTCTCCGCCGTTTCAGGCGGCAGGATATCGCCGGCTTCTGCTGTCGTCAATATTATTTCCGAGCCGCTTCAAACGCTCGGCGCATCCGTTTCGGAATACTTTTCGGAGCGTAGTGCGCGCGCACTTCATTATGAAGATATGAAAAAAGAAAACGAAGAGCTCCGTCGCGAGCTTTCTATAATAAAAGAGGCTCTGCGTGAGCGCGAGGCGGCGGAAAAAGAAAATATCCAGCTCCGCGCGGCGCTCGGAATAAAAGAGCAGAACAACTCGTATGTTTTTGAGTCAGCAGAGATTGTCGCAAAGAATGACGATAACTGGTCGCGCTCGTTTATTATAAACAAAGGAAAGAGCGCGGGTATAAATATAGACAACTGCGTCATAACAAGCGAGGGAATGGTTGGCTTTGTAAGTGAAATCGGTGCAACCTGGGCAACGGTAACCGCAATCACCGACACGACGATGGAAGCTGCCGCAATAGCCTCGCGCACGCGTGATGTTGCAAGTGCCGAGGGTGATTTTGAGCTTATGAGCGAAGGCAAGCTCCGCCTTTCGTACCTTGCGCGCGATACGCAGGTGCTTGTCGGCGATGTTATAGAAACCTCGGGTGTCGGCGGGCTTTTCCCGAAGGGAATAGTTCTCGGCACAGTCGCAGAGGTTAAAAACGAAACGCACGGAATTTCAAAATACGCCATAATAGAGCCCGCGGTTGACCTTGACCACGTAAACCACGTTCTCGTTATAAAATCGTTTGAGTAGGTGGTTTTATGACGGTTGATTTAAAGAAAAAGATTTATAAATGGATACTTCTTGCGGCGCTTATGTTCATCCTCACGATTCTGGAATCCACGGTGCTCTCTTCGTTTCGTGTTTTCAACGCAACGCCTGCGCTGATTCCGTTTGTTGTGGCGTGTGTTGCGCTTTCGGAGGGTGTTGAGGAGGGCGTTATTGCAGGGCTTCTGGGCGGATTTCTGTGCGACGCGATGTATTCCTCGCACGACGGTTTTTACACGCTCATACTTCCGTTTCTTGTATATCTCGTCTGCCTTATGAACACGGTTATGTACTGGAAGAATTTCGGTATGGCGGTGCTTGACTGGGCGGCGCTCAGTATGCTTCTTAATACGGCACATTTTATAATATATATGCTCGTTGCGGGAGACGGGAACTTCCCGGCACTTTTACGCACCTTTTCGGGTGAGTTTATCACAACCGTTCCGTTTACGCCGTTTTTGTATGTTATAGTAAAGAAGATAATAAAAAGCTTTGTTGTTCTTGAAGAATAAATGTTTGGAGGTGATCCGATAATGAGGAGAGGCAACGCCCGCATATGGGTGCTCTGTTTTGTTGCAGCCGTAGCTGCCCTTGTTTTTTTCGGTCGCCTCTATTTTTTGCAGATTGCCCACGGTGAGGAATATTTGGAGCGCTCTGCAAAGCGCACGTCAAGGACGGTCACGGTAACCGCGCCGCGCGGAGAGATACTCGACCGCTTCGGCAGACCGCTCGTTACAAACCGTATGAGCTTTTCAGTTGTGTTTGATGCAACAACGTGGGACAAGTCCCGCCGTGAGGAGGTTCTCAAAAGCCTCATATCGCTCTGCTCCGGCGCGGGGCAGGAATACACGGATACCCTCCCTGTAAGCGGCACTCCGCCGTTTGTCTATACCTTCACAGAAGGGGAGGAGACGACGGCTTCGCGTGAGATGGCGGATTACATATCCGACAGAAAGTGGAACGGGGATATTTCTGCCGACGCGTTGATTCTCAATATGAAAGAGCGCTATGAGCTTGAATGTGATGACGCTGCTCTTCTCCGCAAACTCTGCGGAATATGCTATGAGATGGAGCTTCGCGGCTTTTCAAAGTCCGCGCCGTATACGTTTGCGCGCGATGTTGAGCGCGGTCTTGTAACGAAGATAAAAGAAAACTCACGAAGCCTTCCGGGCGTTATGATAGATGTTGAGCCGATACGCGAATATAAAACAAAGGCGGCGGCGCACATTCTCGGCAGAGTGGGAATAATTTACCGCGAGGAATATGCCGACTTAAAGAAAAAAGGTTATAAGATGACCGATATGGTCGGAAAAGACGGCATAGAAAAGGCGTATGAGGAGTATCTGCGCGGCATAGACGGCTCGCGAACCACGGAAACGACAACGACGGGAAAAACAACGACCGTTCTCTATGAACAAGCGCCTGTGCTCGGTAAAAACTGCGTTCTCACAATAGACTTAAAGATGCAGGAGGCAGCGGAAAAGGCACTTTCCGAGCTTGTGCCGCGCCTTCGCCGCGAGGGTAACGCGCGTTGGGGCGGCGGCGACTCAAAGGGAGCAGCGATAGTCGCGATAGACGTAAAGACGGGCGGGCTTCTGGTCTCCGCGTCATACCCGACATATGACATAACGCAGTATTCAAAGAACTATAATTCACTTTCAAAGGACGAATATCTCCCGCTTTTAAACCGCGCAATCCAGGGTAGATACCCTCCGGGGTCTACCTTCAAGATGATAACGGCGATAGCGGGGCTTGAAGAAGGAATAATCACGCCGACAGAAAAGATGCTCACGACGGGTAAGTATATGTACTACGCGCCGAGCACAACGCCCATGTGCGACATTTTCCGTCAGCAGGGAAAAACTCACGGAAACATAGATGTCTCCGAGGCGATAAAAGTTTCCTGCAACTACTTCTTCTATGATGTCGGCCGCCGCGTCGGTATAGATAACCTTGCCGCGTGGGCAGGTCGTTTTGGGCTTTCCGAGAAGACGGGAATAGAGATAGCGGGTGAGGTTTCAGGCCAGGTTGCAAACCGTGTTTCCCGCGAGGAAAAGGGAAAAAACTGGTATCCTGGTGAAACTCTTTCAGCCGCAATCGGGCAGTCGGATACGATGGTGACGCCGCTTGCTCTTGCAAACTATGTCTCGCAGGTGGTAAACCGCGGCGTAAGGTATAAGCCGCACCTCTTAAAGAGCGTGCGCGACCCGGACACAAATGAGGAGATAACATCAACCACACCCGAGGTTGTGAGCCGCGTTGATATGAGCGAGGAAACCTACCGTGCGATTATAAAAGGTCTCCATGCGGGTGCGCAGGAGGTAGGGGGAACGTCGTATTCGATGTTCGGCTCATACCCCGTTACCGTCGGAGGAAAGACGGGCTCGGCACAGGCTCCCGGAGGCTCTCACGCGCTTTATGTCGCGTTTGCGCCGGTCGAGGACCCCGAGGTTGTCGTTGCGTTGGTCGTTGAAAACGGCGGTCAGGGCTCGCGTGTCACTTCTGCGGCAAAAGCTGTGTTTGATGCATATTTTTCCGCAAGCTTCAACAGCACCGGCAGAACAAACGAGGGCGTACTGCTTGCATAAACTGTTTTAATATTGTATAATCAAATAAAAAGAAGAAGGGAAGAAGCTCGTATGTCAAAGGCGATCTGCATAGCATCCGGAAAGGGCGGCACGGGAAAAACATCCGTGGCATCGGGGATAGCGTGTACTCTTGCGGCGCTCGGTCAGCGCGTAGTTGTTATTGATGCAGATGTCGGGCTTCGCAATATGGATATCGTTTTAGGCGTTGCCGATTCCGCACTTTTTGATTTTTCCGATGTGCTTGCAGGAAATGTAGAGCTTTCGCGTGCGCTTCTTTCCCATCCGCTCGTTGAAAACTTAAAACTTCTCTCAGCACCGCTCGGCGAAGGAGCGGGACGTGATGTCACGCCCGAGGCTCTGGCAGGGCTGGTAAACGAGATAAAAGAGCTTTGCGACTTCTGCATTATAGACTGCCCGGCAGGGCTTGATTTTGGCTTTTCTCTCGCAGCGGCAGCGGCAGACGCGGCAATTCTCGTCGCAACGCCGGATGCTGTCAGCTTGCGCGATGCGGCACTCACGAGAAAGGCACTGCGCTCCCGCGGCATTTCCGACATCCGCCTGGTTGTCAACCGCGTGCGCCCGTCGCTCATCCGTCGCCTTTCCGCATCAAATATCGACGAGGCGATAGACAAAACCGGCACACAGCTTATAGGAATCGTGCCCGAGGACAAGGCAGTTATCGAGGCGGCAAACCGTGGCGAGCTTCTGTTTTTAAATCTCCGCTCTCCTGCGGCGCGCGCGTTCCGCAATATCGCAAAGCGACTTTGCGGAGAGGTTGTTCCTCTTATGAAGATTTCAGGAAAAATTTAGTTTTGAGGATAGAGTAATATGAACATAGCACTTATAGCACACGACCAGAAAAAAGAGCTTCTCATTCAGTTCTGCATAGCATATAAGGGGGTTTTGGAAAAGCACTCTCTCTGTGGCACGGGAACAACTGCAAAGCTTGTAAGCGAGGCGACGGGGCTTTCTGTGCGCCAGTTCCTTGCCGGTGCCCAGGGCGGCGACCAGCAGATAGGCGCGCGAATCGCGTATAACGAGATTGATATGATGCTTTTCTTCCGTGACCCGGTTTCACCAAAGACATATGAGCCGGAGGTGACGTCAATCATCCGCCTTTGCGATGTTCACAACATTCCGATTGCAACGAATATTGCAACGGCAGAGATGCTTGTTCTCGGCCTTGCGCGCGGCGATATGGACTGGCGCGATGTTTCAGACCCGAAGGAAAAAGAGCTTCTCATATAGTGTCGAAATTGCTTGACAAAGCACGGTTTATACAATATAATATAAGAAATGATGACCTTTAAAAACGACACAGCGATGTCGACAAGGCAGCAGTTTCAAGTGTGTCAGTTACACCTTGCCGATATATGCGGCGAGGTGTTTTTTTATGGTCAAAAAAAGAAGGGGAGTAAAAACTTATGAAAATGATCTTCGATGTAGAAGCAAAACCGAAGTTCGGCCAGCTTGTCGTATTTGCTATTCAGCAGATGCTTGCTATTATGGCTGCAACAATCGCCGTTCCGATGATTATCGGAAACAGTCTCACACCTGCCGCTGCAATGTTCGGCGCAGGCTGCGGCACAATCATCTACCAGCTTTTCACAAAATTCAAGAGCCCGGTATTCCTCGGCTCATCGTTTGCATTCATCGGTTCGATGTTTGCTGCATTTGCCGGCGGAGTTTCAATGTCGCTCGGTCTTCTTGGTCTTATTCTCGGCGCAATTGCGGCAGGTCTTGTTTATGTTATCATTGCAATCGTCATAAAGATGGTCGGCGTTAACTGGATAAACAAGCTTATGCCCGCAGTCGTCATCGGCCCGACGGTTGCAATCATCGGTCTTTCTCTTGCAGGCAATGCTATCGGCGACCTTATTAAGGGCGATGTTGCACTTGCAGACGGCGCAATGGCAGCTTCTCCGTACGTTGCTCTCATCTGCGGTCTTGTCACTCTTGCAGTAACAATGCTCTGCTCAACCTACGGCAAGAAGATGACACGCCTCATCCCGTTTATTCTCGGTATCCTTGCAGGATACGCAGTTGCAGCAGTTTTAACCGTTATCGGTAATGTTGCAGGAATCGATGCAATTAAGGTTGTTGACTTCTCGGTATTTACAAGCTATATGCTTTCCGACGGCGCAGTTTCTCTTAAAACATTCCTCTCTGTTCCGGAATTCTCATTCCTCGGCGCAATGCAGGGCATTTCAGAGCTTAACTGGCAGTATGTCGCAACAATCCTCGTTGCATACGTTCCGGTTGCTTTCGTTGTCTTTGCTGAGCACGTTGCAGACCACAAGAACCTTTCATCAATTATCGAGCGCGACCTTCTCAAAGAGCCGGGCCTTGCAAACACACTTCTCGGTGACGGTGTAGGCTCTATGGTAGGTGCATTCTTCGGCGGCTGCCCGAACACAACCTATGGCGAAAGCGTCGGCTGTGTCGCAATCACAAAGAATGCTTCTGTAAGAACTATCACAGCGGCTGCAATCGGATCTATCCTCGTTTCGTTCATCACTCCGCTTGTTGCATTTGTTGACTCTATCCCCGCTTGCGTAATGGGCGGCGTCTGCGTTGCGCTCTACGGCTTCATCGCAGTATCGGGTCTTAAAATGCTCCAGGAGGTTGACCTCAATTCAAACCGTAACCTCTTCACAGCTTCCGTAATCCTCATCGCGGGTATCGGCGGACTCACACTCAGCTTCGGAGCGGTTACACTCACATCAATCGCTTGTGCGCTCATTCTCGGCATCCTCACAAACACAATGCTCTCAAAAGAGAAGACAGACAGATAAATACAAACAAAAGCAAAAGCACCGTGAAATTCACGGTGCTTTTTGACATATTAAAGAGAAAATAGTGTTGGAAAATGAGTAAAAAAGTGGTATAATAAAGAACAGAAAGAAAAGAAAAACTCGGAGGGGATTCCAATGGATTACAAGAAACAGGCAATAGAAGACCATGCAAAATGGCAGGGAAAAATAGAGGTCACTGCGCGTTGCACGGTAAATAACAAGGACGAGCTTTCCGTTGCGTATACGCCGGGCGTTGCAGAGCCGTGTATGGAAATAAGCAGAGACACACAGCTCAGCTATAAATACACCCGCCGCGCAAACCTTGTCGCAGTTGTGACGGACGGCACGGCAGTCCTCGGGCTTGGCGATATCGGCCCTGAGGCAGGAATGCCGGTTATGGAGGGTAAGTGCGTTCTCTTTAAAACGTTCGGTGATGTTGACGCGTTTCCGCTCTGCGTCCGTTCAAAGGATGTAGACGAAATTGTAAACACGATAGCTCTTCTTGCGGGAAGCTTCGGCGGAGTAAACCTTGAAGATATTTCGGCCCCGCGTTGCTTTGAGATTGAGCGCAAGCTCAAAGAGCGTTGCGACATTCCGATTTTCCACGACGACCAGCACGGAACGGCAATAGTTGCCGCGGCAGGTATGATAGGCGCTTGCCGTCTTACGGGAAAGAAGATAGGCGATATGCGCGCGGTAGTTTCCGGCGCGGGAGCGGCGGCGATTGCGGTAACACGTCTTCTTATGGCAATCGGCTTAAACGACGTTATCCTTTGCGACCGTCAGGGAACGATATATGAAGGCCGCGACGGCTTAAACGACGCAAAGGCAGAGATGGCAAAGATTACAAATAAGGATAAACTCAAAGGAAGCCTTGCAGATGCTATGGTGGGCGCGGATGTCGTGTTCGGTCTTTCGGGGCCGGGTATCATAAGTGCCGATATGGTGAAATCTATGAACCGCGACCCGTTCATATTTGTTATGTCAAACCCCACGCCTGAAATTATGCCGGATGAAGCCCGCGCGGCAGGTGCTGCAGTTATAGGAACCGGAAGAAGCGATTTCCCGAATCAGATAAACAACCTTCTCGCGTTTCCCGGCGTGTTCCGCGGCGCTCTTGATGTGCGCGCATCTGACATCAACGACGAGATGAAGATTGCCGCAGCATATGCGATTGCAAACCTTATTGATGAGAAGGATCTTTCGGCAGACTACATAATCCCCGAGCCGTTTGACAGGCGCGTTGCGCCCGCTGTCGCAAAAGCCGTTGCAGAAGCGGCAAGAAAGAGTGGCGTAGCAAGGATATAACCACAAAAACAAAACCAAAGCAGGCTGTGTGGAAACTCCCACACAACCTGCTTTTTTGTAGCCATAGATAAACGAAACGCATACAGAGCAAATCTGTATGCGTGAAGAGTCGTTTACAAAGGGGTAATGTGCACTTTACCCCTTTGCGGTTGCTGATTAAAATATGCACAATGTGTCTGCCGATAAGGCAAACGCATCGTCACCAAAGGCTTTTAGTTCATTGAGTTAGTCTCAAAGCCATTGAGAGATGAGTAACGACCAGCATCTTCTACTGAACTGCCGCTGAAGAAGCGAGCAGAAAAACCAATAGCACTGGAAGTAACAACATCAGAAACCTCAAGTGTGACGATTTCGAGTTTCGGTTCTGTATAGTTTCTCATAATCTACAGACTCCCTCTCCCAAAAATATTTTGCAAAGCTATTATATAACACTTTTGTAAAGATTGCAAGGGTTTTTCTAAAAAAATTTCAAAAAATTTTTAAAATCTTAAAAAATGGCTTGTTTAAAGGAAAAATTAATACTGGGTCTGTTATTTTTGATGCATTCTCCGTCTTTTTCTTCGGCGGATTGCACGGTAAATCTTCTTTCTGATGATGATTCCAAGAAGCAAAAGACCGAATAAACCCAATATCGAAAGAAGCGCAATTCCGAGTGCGGCAAGAGGATGAATTCCACTTTTTGCGGAATCACTCTGCACCGGCACGGTTTTTGCCGCGTTAATCGTTACCGAGCAGGGGAAACGGCCAATTTCCTCTCCGTCGTACAGTGCAACGTTGATATAGTCCTTTCCGTTTTCCATTGTTGCAGTTATAACAAGGTCGCTCTTCGAAGTGCCCTTCGGAACGAGAATATCAAGGCCTCCTTCGAGCTTATATCCATTGCCGCGCGGCAGATCTGCCGTCGAAAGCGTAAGCTTTTCATAATTTTCAAAGCCGTAGTCCAGAAGCGCCTTTGTGTCGGTGTATTTGTCGTTGTTTCGCGGGCTTTTCATAACGACGGCAATAAGACATATCCCGTCGCGTTCTGCGGCTGTAACAAGCGTATATTGCGCGTCCTGCGTCCAGCCTGCCTTGCCGCCGACTATACCGTCATAAAGAAACTCCGGAATGCTTATCATACTGTGCTGGTTGACAAAATGCCGTGTTTCCGGCTGTTTGTTTGTCGGAGCCATGTCATATTTGTATGTGCCGAAGATTTTTTTAAAATCCGGGTTTTTTATCGCGTGGCGGCAAATCATCGCCATATCATATGCCGTGGTGTAGTGCTCGGGGTCACGAAGACCGTTTGCGTTTGCAAAATGCGTTCCGAGCGCACCGGCATTTCTTGCCATCTCGTTCATCATTTCCACAAATGTGGGGATATCTCCGCCTGCAAGCTCGGCAATGCCGTTACACGCCTCGTTTGCCGACATCATAAGCGCGGCGTAGGAAGCCTGCTCCACAGTCAGCTCCTCGTCAACATCAAGTGCAATGTGGCTTGAATCGCGCGAGACGGAAAACACCGCGTCATAGCTCATAACAATTTTATCGGAAAGGGAGGCGTTTTCAAGTCCGCAGATGACAGTGGCAATTTTTGTTATGCTTGCAGGATGACGTTTTTCGTGCATCGCTTTGTCATAAAGCACTTGACCTGTTTTTGCGTCGATAAGAACGGCAGACTGGGAAATGAGGGACGGTGCGGCAATGGCACTTAAATTAAGAGCAAGGGCGGCGAAGAAGCAAAGTGCCGCAAATTTCAAAAAGCGTGACATAGGCTTTTCTCCTCTAATGTCTTTTTGTGTAGCTTGTGCAAAAATCAGCGCATTAAACGAACATCACAGCCTAAAAACTGAAGCTTTATGAAGCTTCCTTCAAGGCGAGAGATAAGCTGTTTTGAGTAGCGCTTTGAAAGCTCGTCGTCTGAAAGGGTGGTTATGGCAACGGTTGCCTTGCCCTTGTTCATACGGCTGTTAATAAGCTCAAAGAGAGCTGCCTGCGAGAAAGGAGTCGTCATTTCGCAGCCTATATCGTCAATTATGAGAAGGTCTGCGTTTTTGAATATTTCGGGGTCTTCGTCGCTTCGCGAAAACTTAATGTCTTCAAGCGTGCCAAGAAGAGAGAAAGCCGTGTCGGAAATAACAGAGAATCCGTGTTCTGAAACTTCTTTTGCGATACAGGAAGAGAGAAAAGTTTTCCCAAGTCCCGTATCACCTGTCATAAAGAGGCTTTCTCCGTTTCCGTCAAAATCGCGTGCAAAGTCGCGACAGAACTCAAAAACCTCGCGCATATGAGCCCGTGCAGACGGCGCACCGTCGTCGGGGTAGAGGGTGAGGTCAAAGTCGGAAAAGGCAACATCAGAAACCGAAAGAGAACGGTTTATTTCGCGTGCCTGCTCCTTGCGGCAGAGCGCAATAAGGCAGGCGCACGGCTCGCCGCCGCAGAAGCCTGAGTCATTGCAACTGTCACAGGAGTATTTAACCTCGGCAAAATCAAAGGGAATACCCGCCGCAGAAAGAATTTTTTCGCGCTCGGCCTGAAGGCGGATGTTCTTTTCCTTTGTTTTAGAAAGAAGGTCTTCCCGGTCGCCTTTTTCGCCGAAAGAGGCGCGGATGATGTCAAAAACCGTGCCGCGAAGCTCCGAATCTATCTCTTCAACGCGGGGAAGCAGGGAATAAACGCGCCGCTTTTCTTCTTCACAAGCAGCTTCTCTGAGAATTTTATTCTTTTCAAGCTCAGATTTTGCCCGGCTTAAAATTTCCTTGTCATAATTCATAAGCTACTCCCTCCCGAGTCTCTTTTTTCTGTTCAGCTCGCGAAGACGCTCTGCCGCGTCCGTGTCAAGCTTCGGAGAGCCTGTCGGGATTTCGGATTTTTCTTTTTTGCTTACATCCTCGACAGTCTTTATCCCAAGTTCATACCAGGTGGTGAGAATTTTGTCCATATACCGCCATTTGAGAGAGCCTGTGTTCGTGACAGTCTTGTCATAGGCGAGAAGAATAAGCTCGTCTGAAAACTCATAGCGGAGCCATTCTGAAATATGGCGGTCTTCCGTAGGGGCAAGGCTTCGCTTCTGCAAACCGAGAAGAGAGGCGAGGCGCATCTTGTCGCTTCCGAGCTTTTCCTGCTCGGAGAGATATTCCTCGGCTCTTCCTGCCGTGAAAATCCCTTCACGTGCCCAGAGCTTTGCCGCCTTTTCGATTGTACGCATAGTCGGGCAGCGGCCGGGGCCGAATTTCTTTCTCGTCTGCTCAATACAGCTTGTCACGAGAAGACAGATAACATCCACGGGAAGCCCGAGCCATGAATATATGCCGAGCAAGGTCTGCAAATCAACGGTTGAGAGAATTTTTCCAAGTTTATCCTCGCAGAAGGAAACAAGAGCCTTGAATTCTGCATCAGAGCCGAGAAACTCGGCAACATCGCTCTGTGAATATTCGGGGATGGTATCGCCGCGGTCGGGGATGGGCGGGGCAACGTCTCCGTCGCAGAGACCTACTTTTTTCAGGGTGTCAAGAGCCGAGAGAACCGCGTCCTCGGAAACAGAGAGGCGCGATGCTGCTCGGGAAATATCAAGTTCTCCTGAATGAGATAATATATATATGTAGAGAAGAGCTGCGTTTCCGTCTCCTGAGTCAAACAGGAGATTTGCCGCTGCCGCGGGGATGAGAACATCACGCGAGGCAGGAAGCTTAATTTTTAAAACAGACATATTCTTTATTTCTCCCACAAAAAACGATACACAATCATTATACAGTCTTTTTTCTTTTTCGTAAATAGAAAAAGGCAAAAATTTTCAATTGGCGCTTTTTTACATTGACAAAAGTTTTACATATGTTAAAATTATAACAAGTGTTTGTAAATTTTGGGGTGATTTGAAAATGTACGAAATCGTAAAAAAAGAGTTTTTAAATCCTACGGTCGTGCGGATGGAAATTTCCGCACCCGAGGTGAGCCGCCGCGCAAAGGCGGGGCAGTTCATAATTCTCCGCGCCGATGAAAACGGCGAGAGAATTCCGCTCACGGTTGCAGACTTTGACCGCGAGCGCGGCACAGTAACGATAATATTCCAGATTGTCGGTGCGGGAACAGAAGTTCTCCGCCATCTTGAGGTGGGCGACTCTGTCGCAGACTTTGCAGGCCCGCTCGGAAAGCCTACGGAGACAGAGGGCCTTAAAACGGTTGCCGTTGTGGGCGGCGGTGTCGGTAGCGCGATTGCATATCCGGTCGCAAAGAAGCTTCACTCGGAGGGCGCACACGTTGACGCCATAATCGGCTTCCGCACACGTGACCTTGTAATTCTGGAGGAGGAATTCCGCGCGGCAAGTGCTGAGACATATCTCCTTACCGACGACGGTACATACGGCGAGCACGGTCTTGTCACCGACGCTCTCGAAAAGCTTATAACGGGCGGAAAGAAGTATGACGAGGTAATAGCAATCGGTCCGCTTCCGATGATGAAGTTTGTGTCGCTTCTCACAAAGAAATACGGCATCAAAACCATAGTAAGCATGAACCCGATTATGATTGACGGTACGGGAATGTGCGGTTGCTGCCGCCTCACCGTCGGCGGCGAGACGAAGTTTGCCTGCGTTGACGGCCCCGAGTTTGACGGGCACCTCGTTGATTTTGACGAGGCTATCCGCCGCTCGAAGATGTACCGTGATTTTGAAGAGCACTCCCGCGAGGAGACCTGCAATCTCTTCAAGAAGGAGGTAGAGTAAGATGCCCAATATGTCATTGAAGAAAAACGAAATGCCCCAGCAGAGCCCGGATGTCAGAAGAACAAACTTTTCCGAGGTTGCGCTCGGCTATACGGAGGAGCAGGCGATAGACGAGGCAAAGCGTTGCCTTAACTGCAAAACACGTCCGTGCGTTGCGGGATGTCCAGTCGGCGTAAAAATCCCCGAGTTTATCGCGCGCGTTTCGGAGGGTGACTTTGAGGGAGCATATAAAGTAATAACCGAAACAAACTCACTTCCCGCAGTTTGCGGTCGCGTCTGCCCGCAGGAGACGCAGTGTGAGTCAAAGTGTGTCCGCGGAATAAAGGGCGAGCCTGTCGCGATAGGAAGGCTTGAACGTTTCGTTGCAGACTACCATATGAAGAATAATAAGGAAAAGCCGCAAAAGCCCGAGAGCAACGGTCACCGCGTCGCAGTTGTCGGTGCAGGTCCGTCGGGTCTTGCCTGTGCGGGAAGCCTTGCCGCGCGCGGCTATCAGGTAACTGTTTTTGAAGCTCTCCACGTTGCAGGCGGCGTTTTGAGCTACGGTATTCCCGAGTTCCGTCTCCCGGCGAGCGTTGTCGAAAGCGAGATTGAAACGCTCCGCGCACTGGGTGTCGAAATCCGCACGAATATCATTATAGGCAAAACAATAATGATAGACGAGCTCTTTGAAGAAGGCTATGAAGCAGTGTTTATCGGCTCGGGTGCAGGTCTTCCGAAATTTATGAAGATTCCTGGCGAGAACTTGAACTGTGTATATTCTGCAAACGAGTTTTTAACGAGAATAAACCTTATGGGCGCATATAAAGAAGATTCAAGAACACCTATCTTCCACGCAAAACACGCAGTTGTTGTCGGCGGCGGAAACGTTGCTATGGACGCGGCGCGCTCGGCAAGAAGAACGGGCGCGGAGGTAACACTCGTTTACCGCAGAACTGAAAAGGAACTTCCTGCCCGCCGTGAAGAGGTTGAGCACGCGCTCGAAGAAGGCGTTAAGTTTGAGTTTTTAACCTCTCCGATTGAAATAAACGGAGACGAGGGCAGAGTAGCGTCAATCACCTGCCAGAAGATGAAACTGTCAGAGCCTGATGAGTCGGGCAGAGCGCGCCCCGTCGTTATCGAGGGCAGCGAGCACGATATCGAGTGTGACTGCGTCATTATGGCGATAGGAACATCTCCCAACCCGCTTATCGCTTCATCCACAGAAGGTCTTGACACCCAGCGCTGGGGCGGTATAATTGCCGACGAGGTCGGAAAGACAAGCCGCGATATGGTCTGGGCAGGCGGAGACGCGGTAACAGGTGCCGCAACGGTTATCCTCGCAATGGGCGCAGGAAAGACAGCCGCAGAGGAAATCGACCGCGCGATTATGAATAAATAACAGAAACAGAGCCAAGGCCACAGCCACATAACGAAGCAATGGTTTTGAATGGCTATTTTCCGCTTGTATTGCACAAAAAATTCCGGGTATACGACAGTATACCCGGAATTTTTATATTTATCCAAACGAAAAATTTCTCAATTCAAAACTGCTGACACACTGAAAGAGAGATTTTCAGAGCATTACTTCCTTAAGTCGCTGTGGCCAAAATTTTCGCTCCGTTTTTTATTGCGAAAGAGTTTCAGGTGTGATATACTTAAAACAGAAGATAAAGAGTTTCCGGGAGATGTTTATTATGTATTCTGAAATTGAAAAAAGCTTGAAGTGTGCTGCGCGCGAGCTTATAGAGGCCGCAGGTCTTTCCCGCGGCGATATCGTTGCCATAGGCTGTTCAACAAGCGAGGTTATCGGTGAAAAAATCGGAACATCGAGCGTTTCTGAGCTTGGCGAGGCGATATACCTTGCGCTTTTCGAGGAGTTTTCAAAGGACGGGATATATATCGCGGCGCAGTGCTGTGAGCATTTAAACCGCGCGATTATAATCGAGCGCGATGCCGCGCCTTTTGCATATGTCTGCAACGCGGTGCCCCAGCCGAAAGCCGGCGGCTCGTTTGCAACGGCGGCATATAAAAATATGAAGGACCCCGTTGCGCTTGAAAGCATAGTTGCCGACGCGGGAATGGATATAGGCGACACGCTTATCGGTATGCATGTGCGCCCTGTTGTCGTGCCGTGCAGAATAAGCGTTAAGAGCATCGGCGAGGCACACCTTACCTGTGCACGAAGCCGCGCAAAGTTTATCGGCGGCGAGCGCGCGCATTATGACGACAGCCTTAAATAAAAGGAGGATAAGAAAATGGAAAAAAATAAAATATACGAGCTTGTGCTCTATGCACTTTTTATCGCAATAACCGCAATATTAGGGCTTACCCCGCTCGGCTTTATCCCGCTTGTCGTATCTGTAACGACAACGCATATGCCCGTTATCATCGGCGGATATTCACTCGGAGCAAAGGGCGGTGCGACCTTAGGCACGGTTTTCGGTTTGACAAGTCTTTTCCGCTGTATCACCACACCTGTTGACATAACGGCACAGCTTATGCTCGGAAAGAGCACGGGCGGCTTCGGGCTTTATAACCTCTTCCTTATAGTCGCGATAATTTTCCTTCCGCGCATTCTCTGCGGCGTTTTCTCCGCGCTGACATACAAGGGACTTTCAAAGTTTGATAAGACAAGAGTTGGAGCAATGGGCATTTCCGCCTTTGTCGGATCAATGACAAACACGGTGTTCTATCTCGGCGGGCTTATGCTCTTCGCGTTTGACTTTATGAGCGCGGCATACGGCGTCACTACCTACGGCGCGCTTGTAAAAATAATCCTCGGCATTGTTGCATTCAACGGAGTTATCGAAGCTGTCGCCGCGGTCATCATCTGCACCGCAGTCGGAAAAGCGATTGACATTGCAAAAACAAAAGGATATATAAGATAGAAAAACATAAAAGACTTGCATCTTTTCGATGCAAGTCTTTTTTTTACATTCCGAATCCTCCGCCGACGGAGAGTGTTTCTCCTGTTATAAAATCCGCCTCCGCAAGAAAGAGCGCGGCGTGGGAAATATCAGACGGCTTTCCGATTCTGCCGAGCGGTGTCTCCTCGCAGAGCGCTGCCATATCGGCAGGGGAGAGATGTTCGTTCATATCTGTCTCTATAACGCCGGGCGCGATGCAGTTTACCGTAATGCCCGATGGTCCCAGCTCCTTTGCAAGCGCGCGCGTAAAGCCGATGAGCCCCGCCTTTGAGGCAGAGTAGTGCGCCTCGCAGGACGCGCCGACAACCCCCCAGACCGAGGAGATATTTATAATCCGTCCCCATTTCTTTGCTATCATATATCGCGAAGCCTCGCGCGAGGCAAGAAACGCAGACTTTAAGTTCGTGTCAAAAATCTTGTCCCAGAGCTTTTCCGTAATGTCGGAGAGGAGGTTAAAATCCGCAATGCCCGCATTGTTGATTAAAATGTCACACCCGCCCGCAACCTCAAAAAGCTCTTTTATTGAAGCCTCGCTCGTAACATCGCAGAAGACCGGCGTGAGAGAGAAGCCGTCTTTTTGAAGAGATTCCGAAAGAGCGGGGAGAGTATGGGTGGTGTTTTTGTATGTTGCAAAAACGCGGTCACCGCGCCTTGCAAAGCTCTCTGCAATGGAAAGCCCTATCCCGCGGGATGCGCCCGTAACTATAACCGTCATCTTTTTAAACCCGGAGAGCGCGCAGAAGCGCTTCAAGCTCTGCCGCAGTCGCGTCGTCAATGCCGGGCATCTTCGTAAATGTCACGCAGTAGGAATTGTCGCTTGCGTCATAAAGCGCCTGTGTAACCGTTGCCGAGCCATAAGTATAGCATATGATAAGTGCAGGTGTCTGGTTAATTGTTTCTTTGTTATATGAAACAAGCTCAACATCATACTTTGCATTTGATTTTATGGCGGCGATATAGTCCTCTGCCGGGACATCAAGAAGTCCTTCCTGATTCGGTGTTGCCATAATGGTAACGCCCGAGCCGCTCTTTTCGTCGGTAATAACAAAGTCTATCGTGTTTTTAAGCGATGTGGGCGTGTAGTGTGCAGGATAGTCGATTGAATAGCCATTGTCAGAGAAGAAGGTCGCCATCTCCACCTTCTGCGGGATGATTGCACAGCCCGAGAGGCAATATGCGGCAAAAACTGCGGCGAGGATGAGAGAAACTGTCTTTTTCATAATAATTTAAACTTCCTTTCTATATGTCCGTATCGCTGTCATATTTAGACGCGTGAAGCGCATCGTTTATAAGAAGAATGTCGCCGTCACGAAGCTTTATTCCGCCGCGCGGAATGATGATTTTGTTTCTTCGGCAAATCATAATTATAAGATCGTCGCCTGTCTTTATGCGCGATATGGGCTTGTCTACCCATTCGTCGCCGAATTCAAGCTCTTTTTTGTAAACATTCACGCCGTCAATTTGCCCGATAGCTTTTCCGCAGAGGATAAGTGTGTCGCGCGGCAGAATTTTCATTCTCCCGTTTGGAACAAGGCGTTTGCCACCGCGGATGATAAGCGCAAGAAGAGTTTCCGGCGGCAGCGGGAGATTGCGTATTTCCGTATTTGCAAAGGAGTGATTTTCCGGAACGTCAAACTTTATAAACCTGACGGGGTGGTCCTCCGTGTAGTCCGTAAATGTCTTCATAACGTCTGACGAGGTGTCCGTCATACGGAAGAGTTTCGCAACGCGCGGCAGAAGCGTTCCCTGTATGAGTATTGAAAAGAGAACGATGAAGAAGACGAGGTGGAAAATGTCGTTTGACATTGTCGCGGGGTGCAAAAGCGCAATTATCGCAAAAACGATACTCGCAGCACCTCGAAGACCTGCCCAGGAAACAACGGCTATCTGACCGAGCGACGCGCGCATCGGCGCGAGGATGATTGCCGATATGAGCGGGCGCGCAACGAGGGTTAAGAAAGCCGAGATTAAAAGTGCGGGCAGCGCGACCTTAGGAAGCTCTGACGGAAAGGCGAGAAGACCGAGGAGAAAGAAAACAACCATCTGCATAAGGCCTGTCAGCCCGTCAAAGAAGTTAACAAGGGAGCGCTTTTTTGAAATTCTGCGGTTTCCGAGGATGATACCCGTGATATAGGCGGAGAGATAACCGTTTCCGCCGACGACCTCGGGAAGAGCAAACGAAAAAATTGCAACGGCAAAAAGGAAAATTCCGTTAAAGCCCTCAGACGAAAACTCAAATCTGTCAAGAAATTTTATTGCGAGAAGAGCAACAAAGATTCCGCCGAGCACACCGAAAAGCACCTGTGCAAAGAGAAGCCACGCGATGCCTGCGCGTGTAATGTCGCCCTGCATAAGCGAGAGCACGGTAATCGTCAGCATATAAGCAAACGGGTCGTTGCTTCCGCTTTCAACCTCAAGGAGAGAGGCAGTGTTTTCGCGAAGGTTAAGGTGGCGCGAACGGAGAATGGAGAAAACGCTTGCCGCGTCCGTCGAGCTTATGACCGCGCCGATGAGAAAGCTTTCAAGGAGCGGAAATGAGAGGACAAAGTGCGAAAAAAGACCGACAAGCCCTGCCGTCAGCACCGTTCCGAATGCGGACATAAAAACAGCCTTCTTCGCGACGGGGCGCGCAGCGCTCCACTTCGTTCCAAAGCCGCCGTAAAACATAATAAAGATGAGTGCAAAAACGCATATATCCTCGGCAAAAGCGTAGTTGTCAAATGGAATTTTCACGATACCGTCCGAGCCGAAGAGCATACCAAGAACGATAAAAGCCAGAAGCACCGGTACACCGAGCCTGTGTGAAATTCTGTTAAAAACAACGCAGAGAAAAATAGCTGTTGCCGCAAGTAGCAGATAAAAATCCAAAACTCTCATAACCTCCGATAAAAGATAATTAAATAATACCATAAACACACTTTTTGTGTCAAATGTATCGGGGCATATTTACAATTTATTTTGTTTTGTTGTATAATAGAAAAAAACAAGGGAGGAGATTTTTATGGAAAACCTCTTTTTTAATCCCACAAAGGTAATATTCGGCCGCGGCTGTGTGGGGGAGTATGACTTTTCCGCACACGGCAAGCGATGCCTTATCGTCTGCGGCGGAAAGTCTGCCCGCCTTTCGGGCGCGCTTGACGATGTGAGAAACGCGCTCGGGAAGTTCAATATCGCTTTTTCTGTTTTTGACCGCGTTGAACAGAACCCTACGGTTGAAACCTGCCATGCGGCAGGCGAGGCGGCGCGCGAGCAGAAAGCAGAGTTTATCGTCGCTGTCGGCGGAGGAAGCCCGCTTGACGCGTCAAAAGCGGCGGCATACTTTGCCGCAAACGTACACCTTACGCCCGAAACGCTCTACAACGGCGAGTGCAGGGCAAAGCCGCTTCCCATTGTTGCAATCCCCACTACGGCGGGAACGGGAAGTGAGGTTACGCAGTATGCCGTGCTCACAAACCACCGCATATCAAATAAACAGACGCTCAAAAGCCCGCTTCTTTTCCCTGTGACCGCGCTGCTTGATGCGGAATATACCGTAACCCTCCCGCCTCATATCGCAAATGCAACGGCGGTCGACGCGCTTTCCCACGCGATAGAGGGATATTTTTCAAAGTCCGCAACGACAGTGTCCGACGCACTTGCAGAAAAGGCGATGTTTATGATTGGCCGCGCGCTTCCGTCACTTGCAGAGGGAAGGCTTGATGCCGCGCTTCGCGAGAGGCTGCTTGTCGGCTCAATGCTCGGCGGAATGGTAATCTCCGTTACGGGAACGAGCTTCGTTCACTCGTTCGGCTATCCGCTGACATACTATGAAAACATCCCCCACGGCGAGGCAAACGCGTACTTTTTGCCCGACCTTTTAAATTATGCCATGCGCGTTTCTGAAAACCGGGTAAACCGCACCTTGCGCCTTTGCGGTGTGAAGACCTGTGACGAGTTTTTTGAGCTCATCCGCCGCGTCTGCCCGTGTGATAAGCTCTTTGAGCGCGAGGACGCGATGAAATATGCAAGAGTGGGAGAAAACGGCGCGTCAACCCGCCGCGGAATTTACGAACCCACCCACGACGATTGCTATGATATGCTCAGAAAATACATAAAGTAACGAAAAAAGCTCTCTGTACAGAGAGCTTTTTATTGTTAATCTTCTTCAAGAAGCTTTGCCGGAGAAATGTTTAAAACCTCAGCTATTTTGAAGAGAGTTTCAAGCGAAACTCCGCGAATTGTTCCCGTTCCCTCAATTTGTCCGATAAAATTCACGCTTTTACCAATGAGCTCGGCAAAGGCTTCCTGAGTATAGCCGGATTTTTTTCTGTAATAAGCAATCTTTAAGCCTAATGTTATATAGCGTTCGGGAAATTCGGTTTTCATATAATCCCCTCCTCAACTCGGTTATATTTTACCAACAAACGAGGCGAATTATAATTGACTTAAAACATATTATTATTTACTTTAATTAAATAATAATATATAATGACTCATATATTATGTGTTTGAAGAGGGATAGTTGTGGAAAGAAATGTGTGTTTCTTTTTCGGACATCGGGACGGGTTCTTATTTTGACAGCTCGAAGAATGCAACGGCACTTGCCGCGGCAACATTTAAAGAGTCTACGCCGTGCGACATCGGTATCTTCACTGTCGCGTCACACCGCGCTATCGTTTCGGGAGCGAGTCCGTCTCCCTCCGTGCCGAGTATTATGGCGAGCTTTTCCTCTTTTTTCAAGGCATCGTCGCATATGTCGAGTGTGTCGTCGCAGAGAGCCATAGCGATGGTTTTAAAGCCGTTTTCGTTGAGTTTTCCTATCCAGTCTTCGCCCTTTTCTAAAAATGTCCACGGTATCTGGAAAACCGTTCCCATGCTGACTCGTGCCGAGCGGCGGTAAAGTGGATTTGAACAGCCGTGGGTAAGAAGCACGGCATCCATACCGAGCGCAGCGGCGCTTCTGAAAATCGCACCGAGGTTTGTCGGGTTCATAACATCTTCAAGCACACACACGCGCCGTGCGCGGGAAAGGATATCTGAAACTGATTTAAGAGGAGGCCGCCTCATCGCACAGAGCATTCCGCGCGTAAGCTTATACCCCGTAAGCTGGGTCAGAACATCAAACTCTGCCGTATAGACCGGGATGTCCCCGCAGCGCGCAATTACGTCACGCGCCTCGCCGTTTATGTGGTTAATCTCCGCGAGAAACGACACGGGCTCACAGCCTGCATCAAGCGCACGCTCTATAACCTTCGGGCTTTCCGCTATAAAGAGACCTTTCTTTGGCTCTTCGCGGTTTAAAAGCTGCGCTTCTGTAAGACGTGCGTAAACATCAAGCTCTTCTCGGGAGAAATCGTCTATCTTAATTATCTTCTGCATAAGCCAAAGTCCTTTCTTATGTCGCTATTATATAGCCATATAAGCCGCTTTGTCAAATTTCACAAAATTTCAAGCGAAGTGTGTCGAAATGTTTTACCAAATAATTCCATTTTTCCTCTTGAAATAATTGGCAGAATATGGTAAATTATATCTACAAAAACAAAAGCGGAGGAATTTAAAATGGGAAATAAGATAAAAGTAATGATTGCAGAGGAAAACAAAGATTTTTGCTCGCTTCTCTCTTCGGCGATTGAGGCAGAGCCGGGCTTTGAGCTTTGCGGAAAGTGCACAGACGGCGGGGAGGCAATCCGTCTTTTTGAGGCTTCGTCACCCGATGTTATCGTGCTCGGCAGTATGCTTCCGTCAGTTGACGGCCTTGGCGTCTGCGAGGCAATACGTATGTCCGGTGCGGCAAAGCGCCCGGTAGTGTTTATGACGTCAGTCTCTCCGAATGAGGCACTTGCCACGGCGTCGGCAAAGCTTGGCGTAACATATTTTATGATAAAGCCGTTTTCTCCGAAAACGCTTGTCGAGAGGATAAAGATGTTTGCCGGCGAGCGGGGAATTTCAAGAAGGAGCGACCTTCCTGCCGCAAGTGAGGAGAGCATTGAGCTTCTTGTCACCTCCATTATCCACGAGATAGGCGTTCCTGCGCACATAAAGGGCTATCACTACCTTCGCGAGGCAATTATTCTTGCCGTGCGCGACATTGAGATTATAAACGCCATAACAAAGGTACTCTATCCGACGGTTGCAAGAAAGTTTTCAACAACACCGTCCCGCGTTGAGCGCGCAATCCGCCACGCGATTGAAACTGCGTGGAACCGCGGCGACCTTGACACTCTCAATAAGTTCTTCGGCTACACCGTTTCCAACACAAAAGGAAAGCCCACCAATTCAGAGTTTATCGCAATGATAGCAGACAAATTGAGTTTAGAGCTCAAACAGCAGGTTGCAGTATAATAAAAAAACTCTCCGCAGGAGAGTTTTTTTATTTTTTTCTATTTTGAAACCATCACTTCTGCATAGCGCACGGTTTCCATAGCGTCGCGTGCGTATTTTGACGCGCCTATCTTTTTGGCATATTCCTCCGTGAGCACCGCACCGCCGACAACCGTTTTGCACCACGGAGCCTTTTCCTTTATAAGGCGCACGGTCTCCTCCATTGCGGGGACGGTCGTGGTCATAAGTGCGGAGAGGCCCGCAAACGGAGCGTGAAGCTCCAAAACCTTGTCCAGAACAGCTTCGGGCGGAACATCGCGCCCGAGGTCATAAACCTCAAAGCCGTAGTTTTCAAGGAGAAGCTTAACAATGTTTTTTCCTATGTCGTGAATGTCGCCCTTTACCGTGGCGATTACAAAAACACCCTTGCTTGTTTTCTTTTCTGCGCCCGAGACCGCGCTTTTTATAACCTCAAATGCGCTCTTTGCCGCCTCGGCGCTCATAAGAAGCTGCGGCAGATAAACCGTCTTTGCCTCAAAGCCGCGGCCTACCGTATCAAGTGCGGGGATAATCTCGCGATTGACAATTTCGAGCGCGTCTTCTGTTTTTAAAAGCTCTTTTGTAATTTCTGCCGCCTTTTCCTTAAATCCGCGGACTACCGCGCGGGAAAGCTCGCTTTCTGCACCGGAAATCTCCGCGGTGGCGGAAGCCTTCTCTGTTGTGGCGGGAGCAAGAGTAAACTCATCAGCATGAGCAATATATTCCGCGCAGTTCTCGTCGAGGTCAGAGAGTGCGTTGTATGTGTAATACGTCTTCATCATATCCGCGGAATAGGGGTTCATAATAGCGGCGGAAAGCCCGCTTTGCAGAGCAAGTGCAAAGAACGTGCCGTTTACCGCGTCGCGGTTGGGAAGACCGAAGGAGACGTTTGAAACGCCGAGCGAGGTGTGGCAGGAAAGCTCGTTGCGTATTCTGCGGAGCGATGAAAGAGTTGCAAGAGCCGCGCCGCCGTCTGCGCTTATCGTCATTGCAAGCGTGTCAAAGATGATGTCTTTTTTGTCTATTCCGTATTCCTTTGCAACAGCGAGAATCTTTTTTGCAATTTCAAACCTGCCGTCTGCCGTTTCGGGGATGCCATTCTCGTCAAGCGTGAGCGCAACAACAACGCCGCCGTATTTTCGAACGAGCGGAAAGACCTCGCGCATACTCTCCTCTTTTCCGTTGACGGAGTTTATCATAGCCTTGCCGTTGTAGCGGCGGAGTGCCGTCTCCATTGCAACGGGGTCAGACGTATCTATCTGAAGCGGAAGGTCGCAGACTGCCTGAAGCTCTGCCACCGCGCCTTTAAGCATCGAAACCTCGTCAATTTCGGGAAGCCCGACATTGACGTCAAGAATGTGAACACCGCGCTCATGCTGTGCGACGCCCTCGGAGAGGATATAGTCCATATCGTTTTCGCGGAGCGCTTGCTTAAAGCGCTTTTTGCCTGTGGGGTTTATGCGCTCGCCGATAAGCACGGGTTTTTTGCCGAAGCTTACCGCGTGAGTGTATGAAGAAACAACCGTTATGTTCTTCTCCGTTACGGGGACAGGGGAAAGGGAGCGCGTTTTTTCGGTGAGCGCGCGGATGTAATCGGGCGTTGTGCCGCAGCATCCGCCGACAACGCGAACACCCGCCTTTATAATATCTGAAAGCTCGTCTGCAAATTCGTCGGGAAGAACATCAAACACCGTTTTTCCGTCCACAGACTTCGGAAGCCCTGCATTGGGTTTTAAGATAACGGGAACGCTTGATGCCGCAACAAGCCTTTTTGCGACGGCAGAAAGCTGTTTCGGGCCGAGTGAGCAGTTTGCGCCGAGCGCAGAGACACCCATACCCTCCAAAAGCGCAACCATCGCTTCGGGAGAAGCGCCCGTCATAAGTTTTCCGTCCTCGCCGTAGGCGTTTGAAACAATAACGGGAAGGTTTGAGTTTTCTTTTGCGGCAAGGAGCGCGGCTTTTGTTTCAAAGCTGTCGTTCATTGTCTCGATTATTATAAGGTCAACGCCTGCCGCAACACCGATCCTTACCGTCTTTGCGAAAACGGAAACGGCGTCCTCAAAGTCAAGGTCGCCGAGCGGGGCAAGAAGCTTTCCTGACGGGCCGATGTCAAGAGCGATAAACTTCGGCGCCGGGGAGCTGCTCTCCTCGCGGGCGCGTTTTGCGTTAGAGACTGCCGCGGTGATAATGGCGGAAAGCTCGTCATCGGAGAATTTGAGCGAGTTTGCGCCGAAGGTATTCGTGCAGACGACGTTTGAGCCTGCGTCAAAGTATGCGCGGTGGATATCGCAAATAACATCCGGGTGGGTGATATTCCAGCACTCGGGGAGTTCTCCGGGCAAAAGTCCGCGCGCCTGTAAGAGCGTACCCATACCGCCGTCGAGATAAACAATATTTGATTTTAAAAATTTTTGAAAAGTCATAATAATACCTCAGCTTACACCAATAAATGCCGTGACGGATTTTGTCGGAGACATCAAGAGGCTGTCGTTTAAAGAAAGGCCTATTTTTCGCGGTGCGTCGAGCACAGAGAAAATGTCGTGCTGTACGGAAAGGGAAATATCGCCATAGCCCGGGCTTCTGCGGGGAGTGTGCCGCCCGCCGAGCTCGTTTTCCATCTCGCGGCAGAACGCGTCGCAGAGCGCCTCTATCCGTTCTGCACCCAGCGCCTGCAAGATTACTGCACGCGCAGGGGAGATGCGGCTGTATTTTGAGATAAGGCGGTCAATTCCCGTGCCGACTGTTGCCGCAAAAATAATTGCACGGGAAGAGGCCGAAAGGTTTTGTGAAAGAGTTTCTGATTCTACGGAGAAGGCTCCGAAATCGCACACCGCACCCGAAACGGAAAGGTCGCAGACACGGTAGCAGACGTTATAGGTAAAGCATTCTGCGGCTTCTTCCGTGCAGCTGCGCAGAAGGGCAAGTATGTTTTCGTCAGCTTCGCGGCAGCCTGCATAGCGGAGAACTTCCTTTTCGCATATGGGCGGCGCAGAAAAGCTCTTTAAAAGAGGTAGCGCGCTCATTTGCCTAAAATATCAGAAAGATTTTCCATAATCTTTCTTGCAACGTCGGGCTTGTTCATGGAATATACGTGAACGTTTGTTATTCCGTTTGCGAAAAGGTCGATAATCTGGTCTGTCGCATAGGCAATACCCGCCTGCTTCATCGCGTCGGGGTTGTCGCCGAACTTGTCGACAAGGCTTTTAAAGCGCTGGGGCATAAACGAGCCCGAGAGCGAGATAGCTCGCGCGACCTGGTTTGCGTTTGTAATCGGCATAATTCCGGGAACAACGGGCACGCATATCCCCGCCTCGCGGATTTTGTATAAAAAGTTGTATAAAAGGTTGTTGTCAAAAAACATCTGCGTTGTGAGAAAATCACAGCCCGCGTCCACCTTTTCTCTGAGATGGGCGATGTCCTCCTTCTGGTCGCGGCTTTCCGGGTGAATTTCAGGATAGCACGCGCCTCCGATGCAAAAATCGGGGTTTGCCGATTTAAGCTCGGCTATGAGGTCCGTCGCGTGACGGAAGTCCCAGTGTGAGCGGTCATCGTTTCGCCTTTCCTCGGGAATATCGCCGCGAAGAGCCATAATGTTTTCTATCCCCGCCTCGCGGATTTCGCGGATGCGCTCGCGCACCGTCTCGCGGCTTGAAGAGACGCAGGTGAGGTGTTCAAGCGTGGGTATGTTATGCGCCGCCTTCAAGTTCTTTGCGATGTCGAGCGTGTAGCGGCTTGTTCCGCCACCCGCGCCGTATGTAACACTCATAAAGGCAGGTTTAAGCGTTGCAATCTCTTCTGTCGCAGCTCTCACGCTTTCAAAGCTCGTCTCCGTTTTCGGGGGAAAAACCTCAAAAGAGAGAGAAAGTGTATCTTTTTTCAGTAAATCTATAATTTTCATATCAAAAACCTTCTTAATTTAATTTAAATTATATTATATACCAAAAAAAACATAAACACAATACAGTTTTAAAAAAAGAGCCGGACTGAAAGTCCGGCTTTCTTTGCTGTGAAACAAGGTTCAAAAAGATAGGCGAAGGAGTTTAATCTTCAAACTCACTCCAATCGCGAACCTCGCGCAGCGAAGTCCACTTTTCGTGGCTGTTGGCCTTGCGGTCATAGTAATGGCTGTTTGTTGCTTCCTGAACGGGGAGATAGTACCAGGCCGTTGTGTCTGCGTTATCCGGCCATTTGACCATACCGTCAAGAAGGTCGCTTGTATTTTCGGGAACACGGTTGAGTACGCGGTTGATTAAGGTCATCGCCTCAGCGCGTGTGATGAGTCTGTCGGGGCGGAATGAGCCGTCCTCATAGCCTCTTATCCAACCGTGTGCCGCGGCCTCGTGGATATAATCTTCTGCCCAATGGCCCGAAACATCCGTGAAGTTATCCTTAATCTCAAAGGCAGAATTGTCAAATCTTGCAGCCATTGCCGCAAACTCTGCGCGTGTGATATATGCGTCCGGTGCAAACAGATTTGAGAGCTGCATACTCAATGCCGCTTGCCACTTCTTCAACATCTTTAAAGTCGTGTTCAGTCCATTGGGGAAGTCTCTCGTGCAGCAGATTAAAATTCTTTTCAGCGGCCCAGATCTTTATATGGTCATAAGTCTGGGGCAGGGTATATGCCGAAGAATACAGGTCCCATGCGCTCTGGCTGTGCTCGCACAGGGCAATCTGCGCCGTGATTTCCATAGCATAAGCAAAAAGTGTGTCATCGGTGTTTTTGTGTATATCCTCAATGGTTTGTGCGTGAAAGTCCATAAGCTCCTCAATGAGCACTTTTAACAGATCTTCTTTGGAGTGGAAATAGTAAGTTATATTCCCGACTTTAATTCCCGATTCCTTTTCGATTATCTTAAATGTTGTTTTTGTATATCCGTTTTCGAGAAACAGTTTTGTTGCCGCACGAACAATGCTTATCTGTGCTTCCGAGAAAGGGTTTAGCCTGTTGTGCCGATTAACGATACTGTTTATCAATTGGCTCACCTCCCAAAATGTATCTATGATATATACTAAACACATCATAAAGATGTCGTTTTGTCAATAGTTTTCGTTCAGGAAAAACAACAAAAAAACGCATTGAGCGTCCGGCTGGTACGTTTTCTGTTTGGCGGAGAGAGTGGGATTCTACCCGCGGGCTAAAAAGCCTGCCACAGGCAGCCTTTTTACGCTCTGCGGAGCGCCGCCCTGTTCGAACCCTCACTCCCTCGGGCGCAAAACAAAAAAACGCACCAACCTCCGGCTGGTACGTTTTCTGTTTGGCGGAGAGAGTGGGATTCGAACCCACGCGCCCTTTCGGACAAACGGTTTTCAAGACCGCCTCGTTATGACCACTTCGATATCTCTCCATATAACACGGACGAAAGTCCGTGTATCATTCTAACAAAACAAAGAAAGATTGTCAAGGTTTTTTATTCAAGGTTTTCGGATATATCTTCCAAAGTTTCGCCCTCGATTATAACTTCCGCGTCGGGCGGGACGATTGCAACATAGCTGTCGCCCGGGAGAACGGGAAGCTCTGTGCCGTCTGCTTCATAGAACTTAAACGGTGCAGAGGTGTCGCTTCTCTTCCAGGTAAAGTCCGTCTGTGTCCCGTTTACGAAATATTTTCCGCTTCCCTCGCCGACCGTGTCAAAGCGAAGTCTTCCTGCCGTGTCACCCTTTATGACATATGAGTTCATGCGGAGAACGAACACGTTTTTAAACGCGAGCTGGTTTCCTGTCTCGGCGTCAATGTGTGATGTGCCGTACTGACCGATGCGATAAAGCCCGATAGCTTCATCATATGTATATGTTCCTGTTTTATACGAGGAAAACTTTGCGGAAATTTTTGTCGCGTCAGAGCCGTCATAGAGTGCATCAGCAGAGAAATTGAAAACATCGCCGTATTTTGAGGAGCGCGTTGTGCGCGTGCCTTCGGCTTCAAATTTTTCAAGAAGCCGCTCACCTGAGGTGAAAACGCTGTGCTCATATCCGCTTGACTGGATGCGGCCTTTGTCGCGCCAATACATCGCGTTGTTTTTGCCCTCGATAAGGTCAAATGACGCCATGCCGCGGCTTTTTATCTGGCTGTATGCCTCGGGGCTTCCGCCTATGTGGATGTAAATCGCGTCGACGCTCTGGGCAAAGTCGAGATAATACGGGCGCGCAGAGCGGATTGTGCCTATTTGCGGGATGTCTGACAAATCGTCAAAAACAGCGAGGAGTCTTGTTATTCCGCCCTCGGCGAGTGCTTCGAAGATAATACTTGCATTTGAAATTCCGTATTGCGGAAGGGCTTTTTTGATGTTGTTTATCATAATGGCCGTCGGGCGGCGGTTTGCGTCCTCTTCACTTTCGACGGGAAGGCCTGTCAGTGCGCTGAAAAACTCAGGCTCGGGTTCCTCGACGATTTCGGGGCCGTATTCAAACGGCTCGTCGGAAGAGGGTGTGCCCTTGCAGGCTGAAAGTGCAAGAGTGAGAACAAGCAAAAGAACGAGAAGGACAGAAATTTTCGACTTCATAAGCTTTTAACACCTTTCGTTTTTATATAGACTTATTTTATCACATATTGAATTTGATTACAAGTAAGAGTCCTTCAAAAGTGTCGCCGAAGGTATCAACGCCGAGCATACACGGAACAGCCCCCTCCTTAATGCTGCAAACGGCGCTGCTGCAAATCTCCCCGCCACGCTCGGCAGCGTACGAGCCTGCAATATCGTTTCCGTTTACGGTAAAGACCGCACCGCCGTCCTTTGCGGAGAAAACGAGAAGATAGATGCAGTAAAGCCCGCTTTCCGAGATGTTTATTCCCGAAGGGTTGCTCCCCGAAATCCAGGAGGGTGCGGGCGGAGGCGCATATAAAACGGAAGTTTTTTCGTTTTTCTTGAAAAACAGTGCGGCAAAGGAAGATGCGGCTTTCTTGTCGTCCATATTTTCTCCTCCGGATACTGTGATATATTATCTTATTCCGGAGTTTTAAAAATGTCCGCGAAGAGTGTTCTTCACGGACATAGTTTACCATATTATGGGCATTTCGCCTGCAAGGACGAGCGCGCGGTTTGCGGCGTTGAAGTGACCGCAGCCGAAAAAACCGCTGTGCGCGGAGAGTGGGCTTGGGTGTGCGGCGGAAAGAACCGTGTGGTGCGGGTTTGTTATGAGGCTTTGCTTTTCTTTTGCATTCCTGCCCCAGAGAAGAAAAACAAGCGGCGCGGCACGGTCGTTGAGCCGGGAGATCACAGTGTCGGTAAAAATCTCCCAGCCGCGGTTTCTGTGGGAGTTCGGCTCACCCTCACGGACAGTAAGGCAGGTGTTTAAGAGAAGTACGCCCTGCTTTGCCCAGCGGGTGAGGTTTCCGCTTTCGGGAATACCGTTTCCTGTTTCTTCGTGAATTTCCTTGTAGATGTTGCGCAGCGACGGCGGAAGCGCCGTGCCGTCACGCACGGAAAAGGCAAGGCCGTGCGCCTGCCCATCGCCGTGATAGGGGTCCTGCCCGAGAATCACGACCTTCGCGTCGCGGTAAGACGTCAGGCGCAGGGCGTTGAAAATGTCACCCATTTCGGGGAATATCCGCCGCGTTTTGTATTCTTCACGCAAAAACTCACGGAGAGCGAGGTAATATTCCTTTTCAAACTCGCCTGCAAGAATGTCGTTCCAGTCGTTTTTAAAATCTACCATTTCTCTTTCTCCCTACCTCTTGATTAAACAACAAAAACCGAAGCTGAAAAACAGCTTCGGTACAGTTTGCACACAGATAATTACTTATCCTGGGATAAACCAAACCTTTTGTTGAACCTATCGACACGGCCGCCTGTATCAACGAGCTTCTGCTTGCCTGTGTAGAAAGGATGGCACTTTGAGCAGATTTCAACCTTGATGTTCTCCTTTGTGGAGCCTGTTTCGATAACTTCGCCGCAAGCGCAAGTGATGGTTGTCTGCTTGTAATCAGGATGGAGTCCTGCCTTCATAAAATTCACCTCTTTCGGTACGCGTTAAATAGCACATTAGATAATATCACATTATAACTCAAAAATCAATATATTTTTTCGCATTTTTCTAAAAAAACATTTAAATACAATATCTGCCGTTCTGAATATTTAAAATTCGGCATATATTGTTAAAAAACAAAAAATGAGTGCGATTTTAATGGAAATATATGTGGTTTCTCAGGGAGATACGCTTCTCTCAATAGCAGAAAGTTTTGGTGTTAGCGCCGAGCGGCTGTCTCAAACAAACGAAATTCCGCCCGAAACACCGCTTGTTCCGGGGCAGACGGTTGTTGTTCTGTTTCCGAGAACGGTGCATACGGTGCAGGAGGGTGAGCGGCTCTCGACAATAGCCTCGCGATATGGCGTTACGGAAAACGAGCTTTTCAGGAACAATATAAACCTCGGCGGCCAAGAGGCGATATATCCGGGGCAAAGCATAGTCATCGACTATCTTGACGCGCCGACTGCGCGTGCCACCTTTTACGGATATGCCTATCCGTTTATAAACATCCCGCTTTTGCGGCAGACACTTCCGTATAACGACTATCTCGCACCGTTTACCTACGGCATAACGCCCTCGGGTGAGCTGGTTGAGCTTGACGACGGCGAATTGCTTACCATTGCGCGGGAGTACGGTAAGGGCGCGCTTATGCATCTTTCGACGCTCACAGAGGAAGGGAATTTCGACAGCGCGCTCGGTGCGTATGTCTTAAACACGCCCTCTGTGCGCGAAAGCCTCATAGAAAATGTGGTTACAACCGTGCGTGAGCGCGGATATTCGGGGCTTGATGTCGACTTTGAATATCTCCCCGAAAGCTCCGCTGCACCATATGCCGATTTCATAGGAGAGCTTACCCGGCGGCTTAATGCGGAGGGAAAGCCCGTTATCGTTGCGCTTGCGCCGAAAACATCTGCAACCCAGCCGGGGCTTCTCTATGAGGGGCACAGCTACGAGCTTCTGGGCGAGGCGGCAAACTTTGTTCTGCTTATGACCTATGAGTGGGGATACAGCTACGGTCCGCCGCTCGCCGTCGCGCCGATACCAAATGTGCGCCGCGTGCTTGACTATGCCGTGAGCGTCATCCCCCGCGAAAAAATATTTCTGGGAATCCCGAACTACGGGTATGACTGGACGCTGCCGTTCGTGCAGGGGGAAAGCCGCGCCGAGTCAATATCAAATGTGCGAGCCGTTGAAATAGCGCGGGAGGCGGGGGTCGCGATAGCGTATGACGAAACCTCGCAAAGTCCGAATTTTAACTATACCGCGCCCGACGGCAGGAAACACGAGGTGTGGTTTGAGGATGCGCGAAGCATCGACGCAAAGCTTGCGCTTGTGCGCGAATACGGGCTCTTTGGCGCGGGTTATTGGAATCTCATGCGCCCGTTCCCGCAGAACTGGCTCGTGCTCAATGCGCGCTTTGACCTTGTGACTTGACAATTTTGCGGAGATTAGAATATAATAAATCTTGCGAGTAAGCCAGACAGTCGCGTGCGTCATGTGCCGAAAGGCGACGTATGAGGAAAGTCCGAGCTCCGCAGGGCAAGGATAACGGGTAACGCCCGCCGAAGGCGACTTCAGGAAAAGTGCAACAGAGATATACCGCCGCGATTTTTGCGGTAAGGGTGGAAACGTGAGGTAAGAGCTCACGGGTGAGCAGGGAACTGTCTCATCCTGCAAACTCTATCCGGAGCAACACCGTATAGGGGGACGATAAGGTCGGCCCGGCTGTCCCCGGGAAGGTGGCTTGAGCGTCGTGGCAACACGCCGTCGAGATAGATGACTGTCAAATACAGAACTCGGCTTACAGACTTACTCGCACCATAAAAAAACACGCGCCAACGGCGCGTGTTTTTTATTATTTTTATTTGAGGTAAAAAATTTCTTCGAGCTCGTCGTAATAATGCCCTTTGTCGTGGTAAAGGAAGCAGGGGGTTGTATGCTTCCACCACTCCTGCATTATGGGGCTGTCATCCTGAATCTTCATATCAGCCTCATAATCATCTCCGACATATTCGTAATAGGTGAAAAGCTCGTTTCCTTTTATCGAGATGGAATAGTTTGTAATGTTTGTTTTTGAGATAAGGTCTAAAACCTCAGGCCAGGTGTTTCTATGAAGCTCCACATATTCCTCAACCTTTTCGGGTTTTAAGTATGAATGTAAAATAAAACGTCTCATATCAATATAACGCCTTTTCAGTGTATCTGTGAGCCGGGCTCGATAGAATCATCTGCGAAAATAACCTTGCAGCCGCCGTCGGGCATATCTGCTGCGAGGAGCATACCGTGGCTTTCGACGCCGCGAAGCTTTGCCGGGGCAAGGTTAGCAACGAGAATTACCTTTTTGCCGATGAGGTCGTCGGGTGTATACTGCTTTGCAATACCCGAGACTATCTGGCGCGTGGAGTCGCCCGTGTCAACGATGAGGCGCAAAAGCTTGTCGGACTTTTTCACAGGCTCGCACTCTAAAATCTTTGCAACGCGAAGCTCTACCTTGTCAAAGTCGTCAATCGAAATCTGCTTGTTTTCTTCTTTTTCTTCCTCGTTTGCCGCCGCTGCCGCAGCCATTGCGGCTTCCATTTCGGCGGAAAGCTCTGAAAGCTTCTTTGCCTCGTCGATTCGCGCAAAGAGAACCTCGGCACTTCCGACGGTTATGCTGCCGCCCTGTGCAAAATCAGAAAGGGAAGCGACCGTGCTTTCCTTTGCTCCGCACTGAGCGATAATCTTCTCTGCCGTGTCGGGCAAAAACGGTGCGATGAGAACTCCGATATAGCGGATTGCTTCGAGGAGGTTAAAGAGAACTGTTTCGAGACGGTCGCGCTTTTCTTCGTCCTTTGCAAGAGCCCACGGCTCTGTTTCGTCGATATATTTATTGCTTCGTCGCGCGAGAGAGATAATTTCTTCAAGGGCGTCTGCGACACGGTATTCGTCCATTTTGGCGGCGACAGTATCGCGTGCTTTCTTTGCACATTCAATGAGGTCTGAGTCTGTTGCGCCTGTCGCACCCTTGTGGGAGACCGTGCCGCCGAAGTACTTGTTTGCCATGGCAACCGTGCGGTTGACAAGGTTTCCGAGCGTGTTTGCAAGGTCTGCGTTAAAGCGTGCGATAATTGTTTCGTAAGTAATCGTGCCGTCCTGAGCAAAGGGCATTTCGC
>JAFYPW010000032.1 GCA_017559985.1 Oscillospiraceae bacterium
GATGCACCGGGTGCAGAGGAGCATTATGACAAGCTCTACGGAAACCTTTTCCGCAAATGCCCGGGACTCCGTGGCGTTACGTTCGTTGGTGAGGTTGTTGAGTTCCACAGCAACGACCCGCACGTTTCCAAATATGTTTGCCGCGATACGGTAACAGATGACCTTCCGGATGCAAAACCCTGGCCGGGCTGGTACCCGTGCGAGGATTTCCCGCGTTGGGTAGAGCTTGTGAAAAAGATTATCCGTCGCGAAAAAGAAGATGCAGATATCGTTGTATGGACATATAACTGGGGATATCAGCCGGAAGAAGCGAGAATAAAGCTTATAGACAACCTTCCGACGGATATAACCCTTCAAGCAACGTTTGAAATGTTTGATTATAGACAAATCGGCGATGCAAAGGTTGGCTGTGCAGACTATTCACTTTCATTCCCGGGTCCCGGCAAGTATTTCACAAGCGAAGCCGAGGCTGCAAAGCGTCGAGGAATACGCCTCTATTCAATGACACAGACGGGCGGAATAACCTGGGACTTCGGCTGTGTTCCTTATGAGCCGATGCCGTATCAGTGGATAAAAAGGCTCGAAAACATCCGCAAAGCCAATGCGGAGTGGGGACTTTGCGGCGGTATGGAAACACACCACCATGGTTTCTATCCGTCGTTCGTCAGTAAGTTTGTAAAGCATTCATACCTTACACCATACGAACCGATGGAGGACATCCTTGATAAGCTTTTTGCATCGGAATATGGCGCAGAAAACCTGGAAAAAGTCCGTGAAGGCTTTAAGCTTTGGAGCCGAGCAATAGAATATTATACGCCGACCGAGGGCGACCTCAACGGCGCAGGGCGCGTGGGAGCGGCATACCCGTTCTGTCTCTATTATCAGGCAACGATGCCGACAAAAGAGAATGCATTCTTTGGCCCGGGAATGGTTAATTCGGACTATTGTATCGGAATGGAACACACCGTGTTTATGGGAAGAGAACCTCTTGAAAGCGTGGTAAATCTCCGGATTCATCCCGAGCTTGAATCGCTTAAAACGATGTATGACCTTATGCAGCAGGGAAATGCAGTTTTTGATTCGATTGAGAACAAGAACGAAAAGCTTCTTTCGGTGATAAATGTCGGTAAGTACATTACAACCTCTGTTCTTACTACCATCCATGCAAAAGAGTGGTATATCTTAAAATGCAGGCTCAATGCAGAGTTTACGCGTGAGGGAATGCATAAAATTGCTGATGAGATGGAGGCGCTTCTCCGCCGCGAGCAGGATAACGCAAGGGCGACGATTCCGCTCGTCGAGGCGGATTCACGCCTTGGCTGGGAACCGACGATGCTTTATCTCGGTGACCGTGAGCATCTTGAATGGAAGATCCGCCAGGTTGACTATGTTCTCGAGAAAGAGCTTGTAAAGCTTCGCAAGTGCATAGACTTTTAAATTGTAAAAGAGCAGGTGTAAAAAACACCTGCTCTTTTTGTTTGCATTTGAGGCGTGTTTTATAATATAATAAACGTGGTGATATTATGTATAAAACCGCGAATGACTATTATAAAGAGAAGTTCGGCTGTAAGGTATATAAGCTCTCAGTAGACGGCGGCTTTACCTGTCCGAACCGCGATGGTACGGTTTCTGCCGGCGGGTGTATCTTCTGCTCCGCCTCGGGCAGCGGAGAGTTTGCCGAGAGTGGAGAAGATATAAAGGGACAGCTTGACCGCGCAAAGGTGCGCGTTGAAAAGAAGAATAAAGGCGGCAAATATATTGCATACTTTCAGTCCTTCACAAACACATACGCGCCGAAAGAACGGTTGGAAAAGCTGTTTTATGATGCAATTTCGCCTGAATATATCGTTGGTCTTAACATCGCAACCCGCCCTGACTGTCTCCCCGGAGAAACTATCGCGCTTCTCGCGGAGCTCAACAGAATAAAACCTGTGACAGTCGAGCTCGGCTTGCAGACAGCAGATGATGAGGTAGCAGAATATATTAACAGAGGATATAAAACTGAAGTTTATGAGAATGCCGTTATGCGTCTTCATGCAGCAGGGATTCCTGTCATCACTCACATCATAATCGGGCTTTGCGGAGATGACCCGATAAAAACCACGCGTTTTGCTGTGAGGTGCGCTACCGACGGGGTCAAGTTTCATCTTTTGCATATTCTCAGAGGTACGCGCCTTGCAGAAGAATATGAAAAAGGCCGAATCTCGGCACTTTCACTTGAAGAGTATGCAGAAACCCTGAAAAACTGCATTTCTGTTTTGCCGGAAGAAACAGTTGTCCACAGAATAACCGGAGACGGCGCAAAGCGCGACCTTATCGCTCCTCTCTGGTCGGCTGACAAAAAGAAGACTCTTAATTTTCTCAACAAATATTTAAGCCAGAGCTTCTGATGCATTCTCGATTGAAAAGGTGTAATATTGGCGACAAGGTAATTATCATTAGAAAAACCGTTAACTTTGTATCAAAGTTAACGGTTTTTTGGTCGGAGTGACAGGGCTCGAACCTGCGGCCTGATGGTCCCAAACCACCCGCGCTACCAGCTGCGCCACACCCCGCTATTTGATTGTCTGAAAGTTACAGCCTGCTTTTGCGCTTTTACAGACCGTCCGCTGCGCTTCCTGTTGCAACATCACCTCTGACTGCGCAAAGGGTTGCTTGTCAATCGGTGTGTTGCTGCCACTCCTTATTCCTCGCTTCCTCTGCCACAGGCAGCGCTCGGAAACGTCCCCAGCTGCGCCACACCCCGCTATTTGATTGTCTGAAAGTTACAAGACAGACATTATTATAATACAGACGGCTCTGAAAGTCAACATACGCCCGAGGATACATTCTTCGTATAAGTTTCAACAAAGAGCAGAAAACAAAATATAATATCGTGAGGTGAAAGTAATGAATGCTTTAAATCTTACTGCGGGCATCACCGCTCTTGCCAACGCGATATCGTGTAAGTTGAGTGATGAAGAAATAGTGTTTCTTGCATCTGTTCTTGTTCAGCTGGGAGACACGCTTGTGACTATTTCGACTCAGAGAAGCTTTTGCAAAACGGACGGTTGATTGTAAGAGCATGTTTAGAAAATAAATAACTGAGAATAGTGCGGGGCTTAAATTTCATAATTATAACTGTCAGGCGCTTCGGGTAAGAAACGGAGACAAATAATAAGTGTGTGGCGGTGATTGTTATGAAAAGGGATTTATCACTATGGCAGCTTTTCGGTTTTGGCTTTTCAACACTGGGCGGAACGCTTCTCCATTTTCTGTACGACTGGACAAATGAGAACGTTTTTGTTGCACTGTTCTCAGGGGTGAACGAATCCACCTGGGAGCATATGAAGCTTCTTTTCTTCCCACTTTTTATCTTCGCGGCCTACGAGAGCTTTTTCTTTAAAGAACGAGGAGACTTCTGGTGTGTAAAACTTGCAGGTATTATGACGGGACTTTTTCTTATTCCTGTTTTGTTCTATACCTACAACGGAGTAATAGGAAAATCGCCCGACTGGATAAATATCGCAATATTCTTCATATCCGCCGCGGTTGCATTTATAATTGAGACAAAGTTGTTTGAGAAAAAGAAGTTAAAATGCAGAGCACAGCGTCTTGCCTTTCTCTTGATTTGTTTTATTGCAGTGCTGTTTATTGTTTTCACGTTTGCACCGCCGGCGCTTTCAATTTTCCGCGACCCGCTTACGGGAATATACGGAATATGACAGTGTGATTCTTCATATTTAATCTTTATTTTTTAATTCTGCTGTGTTATAATTAAAAAATAAAATGATTTTTAAGGAGATCATACAGATGAAGGTCGCAAAGCTTTTGGGAGAAAGATTAAGACAGTCCCCGTCCGACTGCGTTACGGACAACCATATCTTTATGGTAAGGGGTGGATATATCAAGCAGATGGGAAGCGGAATTTATTCGCTCTTTTCACCCGGTGAGAAGGTGTGCCGTAAGATAGAAAACATCATCCGCGAGGAGATGGATAAAATCGACGGTCAGGAAGTTCAGTTTCCTGTTGTTATGCCTGCATCCATCTGGGAAGAGTCGGGCAGATACTATGCGATAGGAAGCGAAATGGCGCGTCTTACAGACCGTTCGGGAACAAATCTTGTTCTTGGTATGACGCATGAGGAAGCCGCTGTACATATGGCAAGAAACGTTGCACAGTCATACAGCAGCTATCCGTTTATGATTTATCAGATTCAGACGAAGTTCCGCGACGAGCCGCGTTGTAAGGGCGGAATGATGCGCGTGCGCGAGTTTACGATGAAGGACGCATATTCCTTCCATACATCACAGGAAAGCCTTGATGAGTATTACGAAGAGTGCCTTCGCGCATATCACCGCATTTTTGCCCGTGTGGGAATTCCTGAGGTTATCTCCGTAAAGTCTGACTCGGGTATGATGGGTGGAAGCGTTGCGCACGAGTTTATGTTCCTTTCCGACATCGGTGAGGATTACATAGCTGTATGTACGGAATGTGACTACCGCGCAAATATTGAAGCTTCCGACTGCCGCGTTGCA
>JAFYPW010000033.1 GCA_017559985.1 Oscillospiraceae bacterium
GACAGGTTGACTATGTTCTTGAAAAGGAACTTGTAAAGCTTCGTAAGTGTATTGACTTCTAAAACAAACACCGTAACTTTGAGTTACGGTGTTTTTCTCCTTATTTGTCTTTTTCTGCAATTTGGAGTGCGCGGATAATCGGAATAATAAGTATTCCGCAGAAAAAGTTGCTGACGCCGTGAAGGAGGTCAAAGGGAAGGCCTGCGATTATCCAGGTGACCATTCCTTTAAAGCTCAGTCCGAATATAAGTGCCTGAGTTGGTGCATAAAGAGTACCGAAGAGAAAGCCGTGCGCGCCGCATATTGCCATATATATGAACGGGCGGGCGTACTTATTGAGCTTTTTGGGGAGAAGCATTGTAAAGCCCCACAGAACTGTCCATATGTAAAGGTAAGGGAGCCACCACGTTGCAAAGCCTGCAAAAAGACCGCATATCAGGATAAATATGTAGATCGGGTAAAGCGCTTTTTTGCGGTAAACAACTGTGAGGGCAACAATCATAACACCGAGAAGGTGTATGTTAGGTAAGAATTCCATGGCAACCTTCGAGGCATACATCAAAGCGCCGAGCATACCGAAGATTGCAATTTCACGTATTTTGAGCTTCAAGGCTATTTCTCCACTTTAAGCGCATAAATTGCGCCGTTTTTTATTTCGGTACGGTCGATACCTGCTGTGGCATATTCACCGTCTATGTAAAAAGCCCAGTATTTTTTGTCGCGGTCAAAGTCCACAGTTTGTCCGTTTACTGTTTTGATATACATCCCGTAAGGTCCGTCCTCACCGTCTATTATTCCGAGAGACGAAAGTGCTTTACCGACGATATCTTCGTCAGTGTTTACTTTAAAACCGACGGTGTTGCCGTTTGTATCGGTTACGGTCAGATAGAATTCATTCTCTCCCGTACCGAGCGGCTCAAAGTTTTCCGTATTAAGCGTGTTTGCGCCTGAATTCACACCGCAGGCAAAAAAAGTAAAAATTACTGTCAGAACAAGAAATAATAAAAAAGTTTTCTTCATAAATTATATAAGCTCCTTACGAACAACTCAGTTTGTTGTATTATATCACAGCATAATATATTCAACAAGAAGATTTTTAAAAATAACTCTTGCAAAAATATTTGTTTGTGCTATAATCTGTATGTTTGGCAAAATATAAAAAAGGGATGAGGAAATGAATATTCTGTTATCAGTATCAATTGCCCTGCTTGCGGGGCTTTTAATGACGAGAGCTTTCAAACCGTTGAAGCTTCCGTCTGTTACGGCATATCTTATTGCGGGTGTGCTTGTCGGGCCGTATTGTCTCGGCGCACTCGGCATTCCGAATGTCGGCTTTACCTCACACGATTCGGTTGCTGCGCTTTCTCTCATATCTGAGGTTGCTCTCGGGTTTATTGCGTTTTCAATCGGTAGTGAGTTTCGCGTAAGTGATCTTAAAAAAATAGGAAAACAGGCGTTTGTTATCGGTATTTTACAGGCGCTTGTTGCGACACTCTTTGTTGATATAGCTCTTTGGGTTGTTCATATGTTAATGCCTGATAAGCTTACGCTTTCCCAGGCAATTACACTCGGTGCAATCGCTACGGCAACAGCACCTGCTGCAACGCTTATGGTTGTGCGCCAGTATAAGGCAAAAGGTCCGCTTACAGACCTCCTTCTCCCAATCGTTGCGCTTGACGATGCTGTCGGTCTTATCGTTTTTGCGGTATCCTTCGGTATTGCAAAGTCGCTCGTTGTCGGACAGGTGGATATGGTTTCAATTATCATAAACCCGATTGTTGAAATTGTATGCTCTCTCGGACTCGGTGCTGTTATGGGTTGGGTTCTCACACAGCTTGAAAAGCTTTTCAACTCAAACACAAACCGTTTAAATCTTACGATCGCGTTTGTTTTTACAACGGTAGCACTTTCTATGATGGAATTCCACATCGGTCCGGTACATATAAGCTTCTCGTCCCTTCTTGTTTGTATGATGCTCGGAACCGTTTTCTGCAACATCTGTCCGCTCTCCGAAGACCTTATGGAGCGCGCCGATAAGTGGACATCTCCGCTTTTTGCACTCTTCTTTGTAATAAGCGGTGCAGAGCTTGAACTTGGCGTTTTTACAGATATAGCAATAATTGCAATCGGTGTTGTATATATCATTTTCCGCTCTCTCGGAAAATATTACGGAACGGCTGTAAGTGCAAAGGCTACAAAGTGTGCTCCGCAGATTTGTAAATATCTCGGCATCACACTCTTGCCGCAGGCAGGCGTTGCACTCGGTATGTGTACCATAGCCGCAGCAACCTTCCCGGGCGGTCAGGGTGCACTCGTACGAAACATAACGCTCTTTGCTGTTCTTATCTATGAGCTTGTCGGTCCTGTTCTTACACGTCAGGCATTACAGGCAGCAGGCGATATCAAGCCTATGTCTGATGAGGTCAAAAACCGCAGAAAGGCAAAGCTTGAACTTGCAAAAAGCACAAAAGAAGATTAATGAGCTTAAAATCCGAATGTCCGTGCGACATTCGGATTTTATCGGGATAAAAGAGGAATAAAGTTGAAAGAAAGAATAAAGAAGCTTCTTGAATATGTAAAATCACTTGCAAAATGGATTATCATAGCAGGTGCGGTCGGAGCTGTCGGCGGAGCCGTCGGAAGCTTGTTTCATCTGAGTATTGATTATGTAACAGAGCTTCGCGAAAAGTTTCTGTGGATATTGTATCTTTTACCGGTAGGTGGCGTGATAATCTGCCTGCTTTACAAGCTTTCAAAAACAAAGCTGGATACAAATCGCGTAATCGAATCTGTGCGGGGAGAACAGGATGTCCCGCTTATTATGGCACCCCTTATATTTGCAAGTACGGTGATAACGCACTTTTTCGGAGGCTCGGCCGGGCGTGAGGGAGCTGCTTTGCAGCTTGGCGGAAGTATCGGGTATAATCTCGGCCGTCTTTTCCGCTTAAAGGAAAGTGATTTGCATATTATAGTAATGGCGGGGATGAGCGCCGTTTTTGCAGCACTCTTCGGCACTCCGATTACTGCAATATTCTTTGCCCTTGAAGTTACAAGCGTCGGCATAATGTATTATGCAGGCCTTCTGCCTTGCATAATCTCGGCGATTCTGGCATCTGTGATTGCAAAGGGGTTCGGGCTTCATTCCGTAAAGTTTGACATTGTCTCCCAAAGCCTGTCTCTTTCAAATTCGTGGCGAGTGTTTGTGCTTACTGCTCTGTGCGCGGTTGTGGGAATTCTCTTCTGCCTTGCGATTGAGAAGAGCGAAAAGTATATGGAAAAATATATAAAGAATAACTTCCTTCGTGCATTTGCCGGTGGTGCAATAATAGTTCTGCTTACGCTTGTTCTTGGAACACGCGATTATAACGGAGCCGGAATGGATGTAATAACCCGTGCGATAAACGGTGAGGCGGACGCTTTTGCATTCGCGCTCAAAATCGTCTTTACGGCAATAACGATTTCTGCAGGCTTTAAGGGCGGTGAAATCGTGCCTGCTTTCTTTGTAGGCTCAACATTCGGCTGTGTTGTCGGAGGTTTGCTGGGGCTGCCTCCACAGCTCGGTGCGGCGATAGGTTTTGTTGCGTTGTTTTGCAGCGTCACAAACTGCCCGGTTGCATCGCTTCTTCTGGCGCTTGAAGTTTTTGGAGGAGCAAATCTTCCGCTGTTTGTTCTGTGTTGCGGAGTAAGCTATGTTCTTTCAGGGTATAGCGGTCTTTATAAAAGCCAGAGGATTATGTACTCGAAGCTTGAAGCGAAATATGTAAATATAAACGCAAAATAAAAAACAATTCCTTCACGGCGGTGCAGATTAGGGATAAATCGCCGCATATGAAGGAATTGTTTTTTACAGGAATACGATTCCGCAGATTGCTCCGAACAGTACATACCATATGGGATGTTTTTTGAAAATCTTATATAGAGCAAAAATAACGCAGAAAACCAAAAGCTGTCGGAAATCAAAAAGTGTTAGGATTGACGGATATTCAAGAAATTTGTCAAATGTGAAAATTGTGGCGGAAAGAACACTTGCGGCAGCAGAGGCAATAAGCCCGCAAACTGCGGCGCGGATTCCGTAGAGTCCGCTCTTCACAAGGCGGTTGTTCTGGATTGCAGAGTAGCTTCTTGCAATCATAAGGATTATTATAAACGACGGAAGAGTAAGTGCGAGCGTTGCAACAATTCCACCCAAAACACCGAAATTCTCAAAGCCGATATATGTAGCCATATTGACCCCGATAGGGCCCGGCGTTGATTCGCTCACTGCTATCATATTGTAAAAAAGACCTGGCAGAATAACGCCTTTATTTACAAAAAACTGCTCCATAATGGGTATTGCTGCAAGACCTCCGCCTATGGCGAAAAGCCCGGTCAGGAAAAAGTAAAGGCATATGAAAAAAATATTCATTTAATCTTTTTTCCTCCCTTCACGGCGATTCCGACTGCGAGGGAAAACAGAATAAGCCATATGCTGTTGATGTCAAATACAGTAACTGCGAGAAAAGCGATAAATGCAAGCCCAAGGCCTATCATATCGACTATTGATTTTTTGCTTATGTTAAAAACGGCTGAAACGAGAAAAACAGCAACGGCAATGTTTATTCCGCTAAGTGCTTTCTGCACATATACATATTCGCTGAAATTTGAGATGAAGGCTGCAATAATCGTTATAATTATTATTGACGGGGTGATGACTGCGAGCGTGGAGAAAAACGCACCCCAGAACCCTGCACGGCGATAACCTATGAATGTTGCCATATTAACGGCTATGATACCGGGGGTTGACTGGCTTATCGCAACATAGTTGAGCATCTCATCTGAGGTTATCCAACCGCGCTCGGTGACAAATTCCTTTTCAAAGAACGGAATCATAACATATCCTCCGCCGAAGGTAAAAGCGCCTATGCGGAAGAAGATTGAAAAAAGGGTCCAGATATTGCGGAACACTAAAACATCTCCAATCGTTAAGAGGTAAACTTAAAGAGAGCGGCTGCAAATGCAGCCGCAATTTTTATTATGCATCTACAATGAGTCCGTAGCCACCGTCAAGGCGTTTGTATACGACAGAAAACTTTTCTTCCTCATCTGCGTTTTTAAAAACAAAGAACTCATGGTCAAGCAAATTCATTTGCAAAACAGCCTCCTGAACCGACATCGGTTTTACGGCGAAGCGTTTGGTGCGGAGAATTTCAAACTCGCGCTCTTCTTCTACCGGGTCTTGCTCCGAGTCACCGATTATGCGTTCAAAGGCACCGTCGCGGAGACGCTTTTCGAGACGTGTTTTGTTTTTTCTAATCTGCCTGTCGATAGTTGCCTCTGCATTGTCGATCGCGCGGAAAACATCCGTATCGCGGGATGCGGCACGCATAAGCATTCCACCGCTTCTCACAGTAACTTCAAGGCAACAATGACCGCGCTCTGCGCGTGCGGTAATTGAAGCTTCGGCATCTGCAAAAAAGTATTTTTCCAGTTTCGAAAGCTTTTTTTCTGCATATGCTTTGATGTCGTCGGTGAAATTGTAATTTCTTTCTGCATAGATAAACTTCATATGTGTCCGCTCCTTTCGTTTTGGTACATAATGTACCTTTGCTTAATTTGAGTATAACACATATCGGAAAGAAAAACAAGACGGCGATTAGGCGAAATATACAATTATTTTCGAGCGGGGGATATAAATTTGTGCGAAAAGACTAAATGATGCAGGAGGCGTGTCGTGTGATGTGGCAGCCGATGTTTACGACGCACGGAAGACCTGCGATATGGGTTGCGTGTTTTTCAATGAAAACAGCAAGGGCTGTGATTGAGCCGCCAAGTCCCTGCGGGCCAACACCAAGCTTATTGACGCGTGCGAGTGCTTCTTTTTCAAGACCTGCATAAAGCTCGTCCTCGTGCTCGCTTCCTACTTCGCGGAGAAGCGCACGTTTTGCGCAGAGAGCGCACATATCAACAGTGCCACCGAGACCAACACCGACGATAACGGGCGGGCAGGGGTTTGAACCTGCTTTTGAAACAGTTTCAACGATGAAGTTGAGAATGTCGTCTGTTGTTGCGGAGGGCTTGAACATCTTCATTGTGCTCATATTCTCACTGCCGAAACCCTTCGGCGCAACAGTTATTGAAACCTTGTCACCGGGAACAATTCTTGTATGTAAGATTGCGGGTGTGTTGTCGTTTGTGTTTACGCGACGGAGCGGGTCACCAACGACGGAGAGACGGAGTTTGCCGTCAACATAACCGCGGCGGACACCTTCGTTTACCGCCTCGTAGAAATCACCGTCTGTGAGGTGAACTTCCTGACCGATGTCGATAAAGACAACAGCCATACCTGTATCCTGGCAAGCGGGGATGCCTGCTTCTGCGGCGTATTTTGCATTGTCGCACATTACCTTGAAGATATCGCGGCCAACGGGTGACTTTTCGTTTTTAAGCCCGTTTTCAAAAGCTGCGACAACGTCCGGGGTAAGGTTGCAGCAAGCCTCTTCGCAAAGACGTGCTATTTCGCGTGTGATTTCTTTTACTGAAACTTCTCTCATTTTTTCTAACCTCTTTCTGTAATATATATACCTGCCATATGCGCGGCAACTGCACCGTCGGATGCGGCGGTAATTATTTGATAAGAAATTTTGTTGCGTATATCGCCTGCGGCGAAAACGCCGGGAAGGTTTGTTGCTGTGTCTTCTCCTGCATCAATGTGGCCGGAGCTTGTGAGCTTTATTTTACCTTCTAAAAGCTCTGTGTTGGGTTTCATACCAACTGCTATAAAACAACCTGAAACGGAAATTTCTGATGTTTCATCGGTTTTGACATTTTTAACCGTGACCGCAGAGACTCTCTCATTGCCTGAAATTTCGGTCACGACCGAGTCAAGAACAAGCGTTATATTTTCGGTTTCGTTAATTCTGCGGACGAGCGCGTCAAAGCCGCGGAAGGCATCTCTGCGATGGATTAAATAAACCCTGTCGCAGAGCTTTGAAAGATACAATGCATCTTCAAGAGCTGTGTTTCCGCCGCCGACAACGCAGACATCGCGTCCGCGGAAGAAGTTGCCGTCGCACGTTGCACAGTAGGAAACTCCAAGACCTTTATATTTTTCCTCACCCGGTACATCAAGAGCTCTGTGTGATGCGCCAAGCGCAAGAATGACGGTTTTTGCGGTTATATCTCCCGAGCTTGTCCGTATTATGTTTTCGCCCGGGGAAAAGTCAAACCCCGTAACGTTTGCGCGCATAACTTCTGCACCGAGTTTTTTCGCGTGGTTTGCCATATTCATTGAAAGCTCAAAACCTGAAATGGTTTCAAGGCCGGGGTAGTTGTCAATCTCGGGGGTGGTTGACATCTGCCCACCTGAAAAAGCCCGTTCAAGGATGACTGTGTGAAGTCCTGCCCGTGTTGCGTATATTGCCGCAGTCATACCCGCAGGTCCTTCGCCGACAATTGCAATATCGTACATAAATGTCTCCTTTTAATATTTCTCAAAGAAAGCAGAGATTGCAAGATATGTCATATATACATCATTTTTCGCAACTGTTTCAAACGGGGCGTGCATACTGAGCACCGGGACACCGGCATCAATTGTTTCAATGTCGCGCTCTGCCATATACATCGCAACCGTTCCTCCGCCGCCCTGGTCAACCTTTCCGAGGTCTCCCATCTGCCAGAGAATGTTGTTATCGTCAAAGAGCGCGCGAAGACGGCCGATGAGCTCCGCAGAAGCATCGTTTGAGCCTGACTTTCCGCGTGAGCCGGTATATTTGCAGAGTGTTACGCCGCGGTTTAAGAATGCTGAATTCTGTTTTTCGCATACTTCCGGGAAGTTTGGATCCATAGCCACTGTAACGTCTGTTGAAAGGCAGGTCGAATTTTCAAAGCATTCGCGAAGCGTTGCTCCGAAATGCTCGCATATATCTTCGACAAATGTGTCAAAAAAGCGCGATTTCATACCGCTTACGCCCTCGGAACCAATTTCTTCCTTGTCTGCGAGAATGCAGAGAGCGGTTTTGTTTGTGCTTTTTACATCAAGGAGGGCGCGAAGAGAAGGATAAGCGCAAACTCTGTCGTCGTGTCCGTAAGCACCTATGAGAGAACGGTCAAAGCCTATATCGCGCGCGGGGAAAGCGGGAACAACGGAGAGCTCCGCTGAGAGAAAGTCCTCTTCCGTTATGCCGTATTTTTCGTTTAAAATGCGAAGAACGTTAAGCTTTACGGTTTCTTTGTCTTCTTTTTCCGCACCGTCAACGGGAGAACTTCCGCAGAGAACGTTAAGTCCCTCTCCCGGGATAAACTCACCTGCTTTTTTTGCCATCTGGTCGCGGCCGAGGTGGGGGAGAAGGTCTGTTATGACAAATACCGGATCGCCAGGCTCATCCCCGCAGGAAATTTCGCGTACCTCACCATTTTTTAGGGCGACAACACCGCGTAGTTCGAGCGGGATTGCGGGCCACTGATATTTTTTGATGCCGCCGTAATAATGAGTTTTGAAAAGGGCAAGACCTTCGCTTTCGTAAAGCGGCATCTGTTTTAAATCAATTCTCGGTGCGTCTATGTGTGCTGCGGCGATGTTTACGCCTCGTGAAAGCTCCTCGCTCCCTATAACTGCAAGAACTAGAGCTTTGTTTCTGTTGTTTCTGTATATCTTGTCACCGCGCTTTAAGCTCATTCCGCGAACATACGGAACAAAGCCACAGCTTTTCGCGATGCGGATAGCCTCTTTGACGCAAAGGCGTTCGGTTTTTCCTGTATTTAAAAAGTTTTTGTATTCCTCGCAGAAATCGTTTGCGCCGGAAATGTCATAGTTTCCGTCAAAAGCATTTTTCGGTTTAAAACAGAGCTTCTCACGCAGAGCTTTAAGCTCGTTTTTCTTTGAATCACTCATCTTTTTCCGGTCCTTTCGTTATGGTGTTAAAAAGCTTTTCAGCTTCGTTTTTCAGTTCATCAATATCGCCGTTGTTGGTTAATATAAAATCACATTTTTCTTTATAAAAGCTGTCTTCGGGCTGCGCGCTGATTCGCGCCGATGCTGCCATAGTGTCAATTCCGTCACGCTCAATTATCCGTGAAATACGGAGAGCGCGCGGTGCAATAACACCGACGGTTACGTCGCAGATTTTATTCATTTCGCTCTCAAAAAGCGCTATTGCGTCTATACAGAGATATTCGACGTTTTCCTCATATAGCTTTGCCATAGTCTTTTCTGTTTCATCAATGACAAACTTATGTGCAATTGCGTTGAGGTCGGAAAGTGCATCTTTGTTTGAAAAGACGATGTCTGCAAGTGCGCGTCGGTTGATTTTACCTGAGGAATTGAGTGCTTCGGGGAAACGGCGGGCAAGGGAGCGCATCATTGCATCTGAGCCTTCCAGAAGGTCGTGGTAGACGATGTCGGCATCTATCGTGCGTGCGCCTTTTTCGCAGAAAAGAGCCGCAACAGTGCTTTTTCCCGAGCCACTGCCACCTGTTATTCCTATTGTAAACATCGTGCCTTTGTTCACCTCGGCTTAAAGTGAGATATGTGTAAAAGCAGCGGCACGGCTGAGCCTGTTTACAACTGCAAGTTCAATGCCGTCACTGCAATCGGGTTGTCGTGCATAGATAATGTCCGGTGAAATGTCGTCAAGAGTCCGCAGTGCGGAAAAGAGGTTTTCCGCAAGAGATGAGGGCGTAGCTCTGCTTCCGTATGATACAACGGAAAGGTCAGAGTCCTCAAAGAGCGAAACTTCCTCATCAAAGCATAGTATGGCAACTTTTTTGTCTGTTTTATTCGCGAGAACGTAATTTTTGAAGCTTTCTGCATCACCGTCAATTATAACAACGGGTGCGCCCGGTGCATAATGCTTGTATTTCATACCCGGACTTGCGACCGGCTCGTTGTCGGAAACTTCTTCTAAAATTTTCGGATTGACGGAAACCGTTCCGAGAACTTTGCGAAGCTCGGAGAGTGTAACACCGCCGGGGCGGAGAAGTGTGGGAACATCGCCCGTGAGGTCAATGACGGTGGATTCAAGACCTACTTCACAGGTTCCGCCGTCTAAGATCATCGGGATTTTGCCTGAAAGGTCGCGCATAACGTGCTGTGCACTCGTCGGACTCGGTTTTCCTGAAAGGTTTGCCGAGGGTGCGGCAAGCGGAACACCGGCGGCTTCTATAACCGCGCGGGCATATTTGTTTGACGGAAGGCGAATTGCAACCGTGGAAAGCCCTGCGCTGACCTCGGCGGGGATTTTATCGCTCTTTTTGAAAATCATCGTAAGCGGGCCCGGCCAGAAATGCTCTGCAAGCGTGATGGCGCTTTCGGGTATTTCGAGAACGAGCTTTGAAATGTCTTCAAAGTCTGCGATGTGAACTATGAGGGGGTTATCCTGCGGTCTGCCTTTGGCGGTGAAAATCTTTTTTACGGCATCTGCGTCAAGCGCATTTGCGGCAAGTCCGTAAACCGTCTCTGTGGGAATGGCTACAACGCCGCCGTCTTTGAGAATATTTCCCGCGCGGACAAAATCCTCAAAATTTTCAAGCAGTCCGCGTATGCGTATGAGTTCTGTCGTCATAGGTGTAACACCCCGGTGGTTTAGTTTGTTTCGGAGGCTTTGAGCTTTTCTGCCTGGTCGGCAGTTATGATTGCATCAATCATCTCGTCAAGGTCGCCGTTTAAGAACTGTTCGAGTTTGTAGAGAGTAAGGGAGATGCGGTGGTCAGTAACGCGGCCCTGCGGATAATTATAGGTGCGTATGCGCTCACTGCGGTCGCCTGTTCCTACCTGGCTCTTTCGTTCTGCCGCAATCTGAGATGCCTACTCCTGCATCTGAATATCATAAAGCTTCGTTCTTAAAATCTTGATTGCACGGTCCTTGTTCTTGTGCTGACTCCGCTCGTCCTGACATTCTACAACAATGCCTGTCGGACGGTGGGTGAGACGTATTGCGGATTCTGTCTTGTTGACGTGCTGACCGCCTGCACCTGATGCGCGGAACGTGTCTACATCAACGTCTGCCATATTAAGCTCAACCTCAACATCCTCCGCTTCCGGAAGAACCGCAACCGTAACGGTTGAGGTGTGGATTCTGCCGGAGGATTCCGTGTCGGGAACGCGCTGAACGCGATGAACTCCGCTTTCAAATTTAAGACGTGAATATGCACCCGCACCTTCAATAACAAAGCTTATTTCCTTAATGCCGCCAAGCTCAGTTTCGTTTATTGAAACAACGTCAATACTCCATCTGCGGCTTTCGGCATACATAGAATACATACGGTAGAGAGAATGCGCAAAAAGAGCAGCCTCTTCGCCGCCTGCGCCGCCGCGGATTTCAACAACAACGTTCTTGTCGTCGTTCGGGTCGGTGGGAAGGAGAAGGATTTTAAGCTCGTGTTCCAGCTCTGCAAGCTTTTCCTTTGCGGCGGTAAACTCTTCCTGTGCCATTTCGCGGAAATCAGGATCAAGCTTTCCATCAAGCATTTCGCGAAGGTCGGCTATTTCTTTTTCTGTTGCGCAGTAAGAACGGTAGCACTCGATGATTGGAGTGAGCTCCTTCTGCTCCTTTGAAACCTTTGCCGCCAAAGCAGGGTCATTATAAAGATTCGGGTCTGCAAGTTTTTCTTCAATCTCCTTGAACTTCTCTTCAAGGAATGCAAGTTTTTCTAACATATTTTACCTCTCGTAAAGAAAATCAAATTACTAAATTAAATTATATCACATATAAAGGAAAATTTAAACACTTTCCTCATATAAGCTTTCCCATAACGCCATTTTTTCAAAAAGCTCGGCATTTATCTTCTCGCTTTCCGCATAAAGCTCTGAAAGCTTTTCAAAATCGCTCGCGCTTTCATTTATCGCAGTTTCAAGCTCGCTTATTGCAGCTTCAAGCTTTGCTATCTCACGCTCAACCTCGCGAAGCTTCTTGTCGTTGAGTTTTTTGTTTGGCGCTTTCGGTTTTTCCTTCTTCGGAGTATCAGAAACCGATTTTTGAGGTTTTTGCGCTTCCGTGAGCTGTTTTGTGCGGCGGAACTCATCAAAACTTCCGCGGAAGTCCAGTATTTTCCCGTCAGACAGCTCCCATATCCTGTTTGCGAACTTGTTTATAAAGAAACGGTCGTGGGAAACGAAGAGGAGTGCGCCGCCGTAAGTTTCCACGGCTTCTTCTATCCACTCGCGCGAGGTTATGTCAAGGTGGTTTGTCGGCTCGTCCAGCATAAGAAAGTTTATGTCAGATGCCATAATCTCGCAAAGTTTAAGACGCGAGCGCTCACCGCCGGAAAGTGTTTTAACACTGTCAAAAACCTCGTCTCCGAAAAAGAGGAATGAGGCAAGGCGGTTTCGCGCCGTCTGCGTCGACACATTGAGGTCGTAGAGGAGTGTGTCAAGTATCGAACGGTCCTCGTTTGCAAACGAAATAACCTGCGGCAGCATAGCTGTTTTAATTGAGGGGTTATAAGTAACGCTTCCGCTATCAGGAGAGGAAGCTCTACCTATAATGTCAAGTAGCGTTGTCTTTCCGCTTCCGTTGTCGCCGATAAGCGCAATCCTGTCCCCGTTTTCAATGGTGAGGCTAAGCTCATCAAAAAGAACCTTTTCGCCGTATGACTTTGAAAGGCCGGAAAGCTTCAAGACATTATCACCCCAGAAGCCGAGCGAGCCAAACTGAGCTTTTATGGAGTTGTGAATTTCTTTCGGCTTCTCTGTTTTTCTCATGCGCTCAATGCGTTTTTCCATAGCAAACGCACGAACCTGAAGCTTTTTGTTTCCGAGTCCCCAGCCGTGCATACGCTCTGCCGTAAATTCAAGACGCTTTATCTCGGCCTGCTCGGCTTTGTATCTTTTGAGCTGTTCTTCATATCGTGCTTCGCGCTCTTTTACATAGAAGCTGTAATTTCCGGGATAAAACTCAGCCTTTCCGTCGGAAAGCTCGATTATCCGCGTTATACATTTGTCTATAAAATATCTGTCGTGGGAGATGATGAAAACCGTGCCGCGGAAAGAGGGGAGATAGTTTTCAAGCCATTCGACAGCATCCATATCAAGGTGGTTTGTCGGCTCGTCAAGCAGGAGAATGTCGGGGTCCTGCAAGAGTGCCGTTGCGATAGAGATTCTTGTTTTCTCTCCGCCTGAGAGCGAAGAGAAAAGCCTGTCTCTCATATCGGGGGTAATTCCGAGACCGTTGCAGGTTTTGTTAATTTCCGTTTCGGTGTCGTATCCTCCCATATGCTCAAAGCGGGCCGTAAGCTTGTCGTAGCGCGAAAGCACGTCACGGTCGGAGTACATTTCCATCGTACGTTCAAGGTCGCGCATCTGCTTTGAAACTTCAAAAAGCTCAGAAAAAGTGCTGTTTAAGACGTCGTTTACGGTAAATTCCGCAGGATAAACCGGTATCTGCGAAACAACGGCGATCCTACGGTCAGATGGAATGAGAATATCGCCAGAGTCGTAGTCAAGCTCACCGGAGATAATTTTAAAAAGCGTTGTCTTTCCCGAACCGTTGTCGCCGAGAAGCCCCACGCGCTCACCACGCTCAATGTTGAATGATACATCCTGCAAAACGTGGTGATCGCCGTAAAATTTA
>JAFYPW010000034.1 GCA_017559985.1 Oscillospiraceae bacterium
GCATCTGTGAATTTCACAGATGCCTTTGTTTTTATATTTTACCTATATAACCCGTGAGGTCCTCTTCCCACATCGTGGCAAGCTTTTTTATCTCATCTCTCGCACACGCAAAAGAGTCGTCGGGTACGGCGGCGGTGATAAACCCTGCCGCACTTGCTGTTCTTATTGCAACTACCGAATCCTCGAAAACCGCGGTTTCTGACGGTTCTGTCCCAAGAAGACGAGCTCCCTCAAAAAAGATTTTCGGCTGGTCCTTTCCCTCGCCGACGGCACGGCTTGTAAATATGCCCTTAAAAAACTTTCTTATGCCAAGTCGCTTAAGCGCGGCGTCCGCCATATACTCATCAGTAGCTGTCGCGATGCACATCGGTATATTCTTGCTTTCAATATATTCGAGAAACTCCACTACACCTTTTTTTAAGGGGATTGTTTCGAAATAGCTTTTTTCAACACGCTTGTATATCGTTTCGGTGATTTCATCACACGTTCCCTCAAGGTCATACTCCTCTTTCATGAAAACAGCCGCCTCGTGAACTCCCATACTTGAAAAACGTCGGTCAATATCCTCTTTAGGAATTTTTCCAACGCTACTGATGTACGCACTTCCTATCGTGCTCCACATCCCCATTGAGTCTATAAGCGTTCCGTCCATATCAAAAATTGCACCGCGAATCTGCATAAAGTTTTTCCTCCTAGATTTTCTTCTCCGATAATTATAACAAAAAAGCAGATGCAAAGCAAGAGCGTGTAAGGCGCCAATGTTACAGTTGCGTTACAGCACTTTCATAAATACGGACATCTCCCAAAAACGGCTTCATTACTCACTTTCTAAGATTTGCCATTTGTAAACAATTACAAAAAAGGTTGACAGATACATATAAAAGCGGTATAATGTAATCACTCTGTAACCACTTTGTAACCATCATTGCGTTGAAAGGAGTGAAAACATTGCAAAGAGATGAGCAATCCTCCCAGAGCACTGCCGTTGCGGCAGATGCAGGGAATGTTACATTTACTCAAACAAAAAACAGAATATATACTATGCTTTGCGGCTTCTTTGCATTCATTCACGACTTCCTTTCTTTCGTTGTTATGAAGATAGTCCACGCGGCAGTTATTTTCGGAACGACTTTCCATTCGAGAGTCATCATTCCGAGCACTGTTTTTATTTTCGCAATAGCGAGCATCTCTTCAGTTCTCCTGACCCGTACGCGTGACTGGCTCCGCATCAAGTTCCACACGGCAACAGTTGCATTCGCCACATTCCGTGCAAACCGTTTCGCGCTTGCCGTTTCCCTTTTCGCCGTTACGCTCACCGTCATCGTTTCCGTTTTCTACAGCGTCGGTATCAAGATTACGGTTGACGGTGAAGAGCTCGGCTACATGAACAGCCGCGACGAATACAACGAAGCAATCCGTTTTGTCGAGGACAGAGCAACCGAGATTCTCGGCCGTCCTTACAGCGTTACCGTTCCCGTTAAGTTTGAGCTCGGAATCGTCCCGCGTGATAAGGTTATCGCAAAGGAAAACATCCGCTCTTACTTCTTCTCGAATATTAACGAAATTTCAGCGCTATACGCAATCACAGTCAACGGTGAGGTCGTCGGTGCGAGTTATTCGCGCGATGTTCTTCAGAATATGCTTGACGACCTCCTCTATATGAACGATCCGAACGTCAAGGCTCGTTTCTCGCAGGACGTTCAGATTACCCAGCGTTACGTTGACGCTTCAAAGCTTATCTCCTATTCTGAAATTCGAGATAAGCTCACATCCAAAATCCACACATCAAAGCAGTACACAATTCAGTCAGGTGACACGCTTGACAAGATTGCAAAAGCAAACGGTATGACAACGGCAGAGCTTCGCGAGCTTAACCCGTCACTCACCTCGAGAAACCTCCGTACAGGCAAAAAGGTTACGGTTGCAAAGGAAGTTCCCTTCCTTTCCGTCGAGGCTATAAGACGTGTTGAATACACTGAAAACATTCCGTATGAAACGAAGGAAGTCAACGATTCGAGCATCTACAAAGGCTCTTCAAAAGTCGTCACACAGGGTCGCGTCGGTATCCGCAAGGTTGTTGCCGATGTCACCTATGTTGATAATAAGGAAGTCTCGCGTGACATTATCTCAAGCGCAATTACGCAACAGCCCGTTACAAAGGTTGTTCACGTCGGCACAAAGCCGAGACCGAAGACCGTGGCAACAGGAAAGCTCTCACGCCCGATAAGCGGCGGTATCATTTCCTCCAACTACGGTATGCGCCGAGGCAGTATGCACAAGGGCGTTGACTTTGCCGCAAAGACAGGAACTCGAATTTCCGCAGCAGACGGCGGTACGGTTACATGGGCAGGCTGGAAGCGCGGCGGTTGGGGCTATCTCGTAGTCATCAACCACGGTAACGGAATTGAAACCTACTACGCGCATAACTCGCGTGTCACAGTAAAGGTCGGACAGAAGGTTGCAAAGGGCGAACAGATCGCAAAGATGGGAAGCACCGGCAACAGCTCAGGTCC
>JAFYPW010000035.1 GCA_017559985.1 Oscillospiraceae bacterium
AATTTCAACTCTTGAGGATTTAAAGCGCCTTATCGAAGAGATAAAACACAACTTAAAATAAAAAATAAAGCTATGAGAAAGTCTCATAGCTTTATTTTATTCACTTTTTCATCTTCGCGGAAAAGCTCTGCCTCACGCGTATGGCAGGTGAAAATTATTATCTGCCGCTTCTCTGAAAGTTTTTTCAGAAACCGCAGTGTCCTTTCAAGGCGCGTACCGTCAAAGTTTACAAACGCGTCGTCAAGGATTATCGGGGAAAAGTTTTCCGGAAGTATCATCTCGCAAAGCGCAAGACGCAAAGAAAGATACAGCTCGTCAAGCGTGCCCGCAGAGAGCATAAGCTTGTTTTTGGGAGCTGTTGCAACGCCCTTTGCAACCTCCATATCAAATTCGCGGTCGCGGATTCTGACAACCTCAAAGCTTCCGCCCGTGATTTCAGAAAAAATCTCGGCTGCGCGCTTTTCAATTTCGGGCGCAAACCTGCCTTTAAGCTCGCGGTCCGCCTCGGCAATTACTTCAACTGCCGTGGATATTGCATCATAAATTTTTTCGTTTTCGGAAATCTTTTCGGAAATCTCAAAGAGCTTTTTCTCCGTGTTTTCGCGGTCAAGACCCGATATGCGTTCGCGAAGAGCCGAGAGTGTAAGCTCTGCTTCTTTTTGTTCTGCAAGTAGCACCGCTTCGTGAATTTTAAGCTCATCTGCCGACTCACGCGGTATTTCATCGGGCGCATATTCAATCTTCTCCGCTTCGCGCTCCTCCGTCGCTCCGAGCGCCTCAACGCGCACCTTTGCACGCTCGTAGTTTCGCTCTGCCTCCTCGCGCTGTCTGACCTTTTCGCGGAGGATGTTCTCACCGTCTGACACATCTTCCGTCGTAATACCATAGCCGGAAAAGAGCGAAATTATGTCACGATAGCGCATATCGCACGCGGCTGTGTTTTTTTCAAGCGCAAGTTTTTTATCTGAAATTCTTTTTGACAGTTCTTCTTTTTCTGACAGAAGCTCTTTATATTTTTCGAGTGCTTCGTCAATCGCGCGAATATCCGCGCTTCCGTATCCGGACATAAGCTTTTTCTTTTTCACCCTGCCCGAGAGAACAAACCACAAAACGCTCCCAACCATCAATGCCGGAGAAACATACGGGAAAACAAACAAAAGCGCCGCGCCTGCTGCAAGAAGCGCGATTGCGGGGATGGTTCTCTTTGCCGTCTGACGTATGCTCTTTTTATCGTTACAGGCCTTTTTCGCGGCAACATCATACGAAAGTCCCGCAAAGGGTGACCTTGAAGCTTCGTCGTTTATTCTCTCCTGCTCGCGCAGGATGAAGGAAAACTCACCCTTGGCAACGGATGAGGCAAGAGAGCGCTCCTGCCATTCGTTTTTAATATCTGAAAGGCGAGTTAAAACAGAACTTTGCGGAAAGTCCGCAACCTTCCGGAGCGTTTCCTCAACTTCTTTAAGTTCTTCCTTTGCGCGTTTTATATATTCCTCGCGGGAAGCCCTTGCTTCACTCTCTGCAATTGCAATTTGCCGCAGGAGCTTTTTCCTCTCCTCCTGCTTTTCAGAAAGAAAGAGCCCGGTTTTCTCTATCTCTTCTTCCGTCTCGCAAATTTTGGTGAGAAGTTCAAGTTTTTTTTGTTTTTCAGATTCAAGCCCGGGAAGGACTCCGAGCCCGCGCTTACTGCGCAAAGCATAGCGACGCGAGTTCAGCCGCTCTTCAACCTCTGCGGCAGAAACCGTCTCATCACCGCTTGACGCCATTGAAAGTATGCGCTTTTCCGTGTCGGCGTCGCCGTCTATGCCGAGGTGCGACTGCGCGATATATGCCGTGCGCTCGAAAACCGTTCGCGAAACTCCGCAAAGTTCCTCGCCCGTCGGCGCCGCCTCGCCTGTTTCCGTAAAGAAAGCGCGCTCTTTTGAGAAAACGCCTGTCTTTGACGAGGTGCGCTCTATTTCAAGCTCTCCGCTTTCCGTGTCGGCAAGGAGCCTACCGTACATCGCACTCCCGCTCCACGGAAGATATTTTTCTTTGTCGGGGAGATGCCCCACCCTTGCTTTTTCACGCGTGGACACACCGAAAAGCATGGCGCGCACAAACGCGCTCCATGTGGATTTCCCCGACTCATTTTCACCGTAGATAACATTCATTCCGGGAGAAAGTCTGAGTGTTTTGTTTTCGAGCTTTCCGAATGTCGCATAAAGCTCTTTTATGCGCATAAAAACCACCTACTTGCCGGTTTTTCCGTTTGCAGCCATCTGTGTGAGATATTCGTTTATGAAGCCGTCGATATCTCCGTCCATAACGGCGCCGATATTTCCGTTTTCAAAACCTGTTCTATGGTCCTTTGCAAGAGTGTAGGGCATAAAGACATATGAGCGGATCTGGCTTCCCCACTCTATCAGCTTCTGCTCGCCCTTTATGTCTTCTATCTTTTCTAAATTTTCGCGCTCTTTTATCTCAACAAGCTTTGATTTGAGCATACGCATCGCAACCTCGCGGTTCTGATGCTGGCTTCGCTCGTTCTGGCAAGCAACGACGATACCCGTCGGAAGGTGCGTGATGCGGATGGCGGACTCCGTCTTGTTGACGTGCTGACCGCCTGCACCGGACGAACGGTATGTGTCTACCTTCAAATCCTCGGGGCGGATTTCAACCTCGATATCCTCTGTTATTTCGGGCATAACCTCAACCGCCGCAAACGAGGTGTGGCGACGTCCCGACGAATCAAACGGAGAAATTCTTACCAGGCGGTGAACACCCATCTCGCTCTTTAAATAACCGTAGGCATTCTCGCCTTCAATCAAGATGCTCGCACTTTTAAGGCCCGCTTCGTCGCCGTCGAGAAAATCAAGTATTTTATATGAGAAACCGTGGCGCTCTGCCCAGTGGGTATACATACGGTAGAGCATCTCTGCCCAGTCCTGCGCCTCGGTGCCGCCCGCACCCGCCTGAAAGCTCATAATCGCGTTGTTCGCGTCATAGTCACCCGAGAGAAGAGTTTCTATGCGCGCGTCGGCAAGTGCTTTTTCGAGCGCATCAAGAAGAGAACCGACCTCTGCGGCAGCATCGGCATCCTCTGCCTCGTCTGCAAGCTCAAAAAGCGCTTTTATGTCGTCAAGGTCAGCCGTGAATTTTTCAAAGCGCGCAATCTTTTCTTTAATTCTTGAAATGCGCTTTAATACGGCCTGTGAATTTTCAAGGTCACCCCAGAAATCCTCCGCCTCGCTCGCCTGTTGAAGCTCGGAAAGCTCTTTTGCAATGCCGTCAATATCCATAGCGACGGAGAGCTCTTCTATCGGAGCCGCGAGCGCGTTTATCCTTAATTTATATTCGTCAAGTTCAAGCATTTACAAAAACTCCTAAACATTTTTTAATTAATTTTACCATATCTGCCCGGAATCGTCAATTTGGCGCGGGGATAATTTTAAAATTTATTTGTAATATGAAACAAATTGTGATATACTATGATGGATAGATTATCTTGTTTTAAATTCCTTTGAAAGGAGAATATATTATGTCTAACGCCATTTCCCTTAAAAGCGCAGATTTTTTTGCAAAGGTTGAAAGCGCAAAAGGCGTCTGCCTTGTTGACTTCTGGGCTTCCTGGTGCGGTCCGTGTATGATGCTCGCACCCGTGATTGACGAGGTGGCAGAGGATTTTTCCGGCCGCGCAGAAATTTATAAAGTAAACGTTGACGAAGAGGGCGAGCTTGCCGCAAAGTTTGGCATTATGTCCATACCGACACTCATCATCTTCCGTGACGGCAAGGTTTTTGATAAGGTTGTGGGCGTTGTTCCCAAGGAGAATATTTCGGCAATACTTGAAAACGCACTTAAATAACCACGTTTGGGGGTATTGATATGGAAACAACAGAGAAAAAGGCTTTCAGAAAGTCGTTTCTCGGCGGTTTTTCAAAACAGGATGTTAACAACTACATCGTAGAATCCACCGAAAAATATACCGCGCAGATAAAAGAAGCCGAGGAAAAGCTTCTTGCCGCGGAAGGCGACCGTGCAGAGCTTTCAAAGAAGCTCGCCGCCGCAGAGGACGAGCTTTCCTTCCTCTACGGAATCAAAGAAAAATATGACACGCTCGTAATCGAGGCAAAAGAAGCGGCAGACAAGCTCTCCGCGCTTGAATCCTCGCTCTCGGAAAAGAATACGGAGCTTGAAGCTCTCCGCGCCCGTGTTTCGGAGCTCTCGGGAATCGAGAGCGAATACATAACCCGCAAAACCGAGCTTGCAGATATTGAAATTTCGGCACGCAGCCGTGCAGGTGAAATCATCTCCGAGGCTGAGCGCGAAGCAAACGCAAGACGCGAGGCTCTTTCCGAGGAGCTTTATCTCCGCACGCGTGACTTTGAAGAAAAACGCGAGGAGGCTCTCCGCGAAATGGGAGACACGATGTCAGGCGTTTCCCGCCTTGTCGATTCGTTGAAGGGCGAGGTTGACAGTATGGACCTTCGCATTGCGCGCATTGCCGATTCTGCGAAGAACAATGTTTCCTGTCTCTCGGCGGCAATCAGCGACGCGCAGGATAAGGTTTCAAAAATAGCAGAAAAGCTTACAGATAACTAACATTCAAGAAAGGGTTTTCATTATGGCAACATTACATATCTCAACAGACGAAATCATTGAAAAGGCAAAAACTCTCCGCGCAGGTGACTCTATCCTTCTCTCGGGTACTATCTACACCGCGCGCGATGCTGCACACAAGCGCATTTTTGAGCTTTTGGACCGCGGCGAAGATCTTCCGTTCGAGCTTCGCGGCGCAATCATATACTATGCAGGCCCCACCCCGGGCAAGAACGGCGCACCTGTCGGCGCTTGCGGTCCGACAACTTCAAGCCGTATGGACGGTTTTGCTCCCCGCCTTCTGGACCTCGGTCTCTCCTGCATGATAGGCAAGGGCGAGCGCGACGAGGCAGTTTGTGAGGCCATCGTGAGAAACGGCGCGGTTTACGTTTGCGCGGTCGGCGGTGCAGGCGCACTCGTTGCAAAGTCAATCAAGACGGCAGACGTTATCGCTTTCCCCGAGCTCGGCTGTGAGTCCATTAAGCGCATGACGGTTGAAAACCTCCCGTGCACGGTTGCTATCGACTCGGTCGGCGGAAACCTCTTCCTCACAGAGCGCGAAAAATACGCTGAATAATTACGTAGTTTAAAAGCGGTGTGAAAAATTTCACACCGCTTTTTTTATTTTAAAAAAACTCCTGACAAAGTCAGGAGTTTTTTTCGTTTTAGCCTTAATTATTTAAGGTTGAACCAAGCCTTGCGGCCGAGGTAGATTGCGCTGTCGCCAAGCTCTTCTTCGATGCGGAGTAGCTGGTTGTACTTTGCAACGCGGTCTGTACGGCTCGGTGCGCCTGTCTTGATCTGGCCTGCGTTGAGAGCAACTGCAATGTCAGCGATTGTTGTGTCCTCTGTTTCGCCGGAGCGGTGGGAAACAACTGCTGTGTAGCCTGCGCGGTTTGCCATCTGGATAGCATCAAGTGTCTCTGTGAGAGAACCGATCTGGTTAACCTTGATGAGTATGGAGTTGCCAACGCCGAGGTCGATACCCTTTGAAAGACGCTCAACGTTTGTAACGAAGAGGTCATCACCTACGAGCTGAACTCGGCTGCCGATAGCCTTTGTGAGCATACCCCATGCTTCCCAGTCTTCCTCAGCAACACCGTCTTCGAGAGAGATGATCGGATACTTTGCTGTAAGGTTCTTCCAGTAGTTGACAAGCTGCTGCTTTGTCATCTTCTTCTTTGCCTTCGGGAGGAGGTATGTGCCGTCTTCCTGATACCACTCAGAAGATGCAGCGTCGATAGCGATCATAAAGTCGTCGCCCGGCTTAAATCCTGCGCGCTCAACAGCATCGAGAATAACCTTGATAGCGTCTTCATCGCGCTTGAGGTTCGGAGCAAAGCCGCCTTCGTCGCCGACAGCTGTTGTCATGCCCATCTCTGAGAGAACCTTTTTAAGGTTGTGGAAGACTTCTGTGCACCAACGAAGAGCTTCAGAGAAGCTCGGTGCGCCAACCGGCATAATCATAAATTCCTGGATGTCAACATTGTTGGAAGCGTGTGCGCCGCCGTTTAAGATGTTCATCATCGGAACCGGAAGAGTCTTTGCATTGATACCGCCGATGTATGTGTAGAGCGGCATCTGGAGAGCTTCTGCTGCTGCCTTTGCAACAGCCATTGATGTGCCGAGGATAGCATTTGCGCCAAAGCGTGTCTTGTTTGCTGTGCCGTCGAGCTCGATCATTGTGCGGTCGATTTCAACCTGGTCGAGTGCGTTCATACCGATGATTGCTTCTGCAATCTCTGTGTTTACAGCGTCAACAGCCTTGTAAACGCTCTTGCCCATGTACTTTGACTTGTCGCCGTCGCGAAGCTCGCAAGCTTCAAAGATACCTGTGGAAGCACCTGACGGAACTGCTGCGCGGCCCATGTAAGTGTTGATGCCGTCGTCAACATAAACGTCAACCTCAACTGTGGGATTGCCGCGGGAGTCGATGACCTGACGGCCAACTACATCTACGATTTCTGCGAATTTCTTCATTTTTCATATCTCCTTTTCTTAATTTATATTAAAAGTTTTTCAGACAATAAGTGATTCGCCCGTCATTTCCTCGGGCTTTGCAAGACCGAGAAGGTCGAGCATTGTGGGGGCAATGTCGCAAAGCTTACCGTCGCGGAGCTTGACATCTGCGCCAACGATGCAGAACGGAACCTCGTTTGTTGTATGTGCGGTGAACGGAGAAACTCCGTCGTCCTCGAGCATCTTATCTGCATTGCCGTGGTCTGCCGTGATGACGCTTATGCCGCCGCAGGCGGAAACCGCCTCGACAACGCGACCGACACAGGTGTCAACCGTTTCTACGGCTGTCTTTGCTGCATCGAATATGCCGGTGTGTCCGACCATATCGCAGTTTGCAAAGTTTAAGATGATAACATCATACTTTCCGCTCTCTATCGCCTCGACTACCTTGTCGCAAACCTCCGGTGCGCTCATCTCGGGCTGAAGGTCGTATGTTGCAACCTTCGGAGAGTTTACGAGAACTCTGTCTTCTCCCTCATACATCTTTTCAACGCCGCCGTTGAAGAAGAAGGTGACGTGGGCATACTTTTCAGTCTCTGCAATACGGAGCTGATTAAGCCCAAGCGATGAGACATACTCGCCGAATGTGTTCTCTAAGCTTTCGGGACCGAAAGCAACACGGACATTGGGCATAGACGCGTCATACTGCGTCATACATACATAGAATACATTGAAAAACCCGCTCTGTCTGACGAAACCGTTAAAGCTTTCGTCAACAAATGTGCGCGTAATTTCTCTTGCGCGGTCGGGGCGGAAGTTGAAGAAGATGATAGAATCGTTCTCCGCAACACCCTCATACCCTGCCGTGACGCACGGCTCTACAAACTCGTCTGTCTTTCCGTCTTCGTATGATTTCTTTATTGCTGCGACCGGGTCGCGCGTTTCTTCGCCGTTTGCAAAGACGATAGCGTTATATGCACGCTCTACTCTGTCCCAGCGGTTGTCGCGGTCCATAGCATAGAACCTGCCCATAACCGTTGCAACCGAGCCGATGCCAATCTCGTGGCACATTCCGGAGCATTCCTCAACAAAGCCTGCGCCCGATGTCGGAGAAACGTCGCGTCCGTCAAGGAACGCGTGGATATAAACCTTCTCAACGCCGTTCTTTTTCGCAAGGACGAGAAGCCCGCGGATGTGGCTTATATGGCTGTGAACACCGCCGTCAGACATAAGTCCCATGAGGTGAAGTGCCGTGCCGTTTTTCTTGCAGTTTTCACAAGCGGCAAGAAGCTCTGCATTTTCATAGAAACTTCCGTCCTCGATTGCGAGGCTGATTCTCGGAAGGTCCTGGAAAACAACGCGTCCCGCACCGATGTTTGTGTGTCCTACCTCAGAGTTTCCCATCTGTCCGTCGGGAAGACCTACGGCAAGACCGGATGCTTTAAGCGCGCTGATGGGGTTTTCGGCAAAAATCTTCGTGAGGTTGGGCGTCTGCGCCGCGCTTATTGCGTTTGCCGCGCCCTTCGGAGCATTGCCGAAGCCATCCATTATGATAAGTGTTATTGGTTGTTTTGTACTCATATTTTACTGGTTTGCCGCATTGATGATAGCAGCAAAATCCTCCGTTTTAAGTGATGCGCCACCGATGAGGCCGCCGTCAACATCGCTCTGAGCGAGAAGCTCGGAAGCGTTCTTTGCATTCATCGAGCCGCCGTACTGGATAGTAACTGCGCGGGCAATTCTTGCGCCATATTTTGCACGGATGACCGCACGGATATGTCCGCAGACCTCTGCTGCCTGCTCTGCCGTTGCAGTTTTGCCTGTGCCGATAGCCCATATCGGCTCATATGCAAAGACAATTTTTCTCATTTTTTCTGCCGGAACATCGTTAAGCGCAATCTTTACCTGCATTGCGATGTGCTCCGCCGTAACATCAAACTCGCGCTGTTCGAGCGTCTCGCCGACACATATTATCGGGCGAAGACCTGCTTCGAGAGCTTTTTTGACTTTGAGATTAACTGTCTTGTCTGTTTCGCCGTAGTATTCGCGGCGCTCGGAGTGACCGATTATAACGTACTTTACGCCAAGCTCGGAAAGCATCTCGGCAGAAACCTCTCCGGTATATGCGCCGGACTCTTCAAAATGCATATTCTGTGCCGCAACCGCGATTTTAGCATCGCGCGAAGCCTTACATGCTGCCGGGATATCAACAAACGGAACACAGAGGACAACGTCGCACCATTTCTGCTTGCCAACCTTTGCTTTGAGCTCTTCAAACATCTTCTTTGTCTGTGCAGGTGTCTTGTTCATCTTCCAGTTGCCTGCGATAATCGTCTTGCGGTATTTTCTGTTCATTTTGTCTAAATTCTCCTTAAAACTATGCTGACCTGCTTCTTACCTACTTACTTGTCTTCAAGACATGCGATACCCGGAAGTGCGAGACCCTCGAGGAATTCGAGCGATGCGCCGCCGCCTGTGGAGATGTGTGTCATCTTCTTGTCAAATCCGAGCTTCTTTACAGCAGATGCGCTGTCTCCGCCGCCGATGATGGAAACGGAGCCGGACTCTGCAATAGCAGATGCAACAGCCTTTGTGCCTTCTGCAAATTTTTCAAATTCGAAAACGCCCATCGGACCGTTCCAGATAACCGTGCCTGCGTTCTTGATTGCGCCGCCGAAAAGCTCTCTTGTTTCCGGACCGATGTCAAGACCCATCCAGCCGTCGGGGATTGCAGCTGTCGGAACAACCTTGCTCTCGGCATCTGCCGCAAACTCTTCTGCAACAACCGTGTCAACCGGCAAAAGAAGCTTTACGCCCTTCTCCTCTGCCTTTTTGACCATCTCGCGTGCGTATTCAAGGCGGTCGTCCTCACAGAGAGAGGTTCCGATTGTGCCGCCGTTTGCCTTTGCGAATGTATATGCCATACCGCCGCCGATGATAAGTGTATCAACCTTTTCGAGGAGGTTGTTGATAACGCCGAGCTTGTCGGAAACCTTTGCACCGCCAAGGATTGCAACGAACGGACGCTTCGGGTTTGAAAGAGCCTCGCCCATAACGCCGATTTCCTTACCGATGAGGTAGCCGCAGACAGCCGGGAGATAGTCTGCAACGCCTGCTGTTGAAGCATGAGCACGGTGAGCTGTGCCGAACGCGTCGTTTACATAGAGCTCTGCAAGAGAAGCAAGTTCTTTTGCAAATGCTGCATCGTTTTTCTCCTCTTCCTTGTGGTAACGTACGTTTTCAAGGAGCATAACCTCGCCGTCGGAAAGAGAAGCGGAAAGAGCCTTTGCGCTCTCGCCGATAACGTCTGCTGCCATCTTTACTTCCTTTTCAAGAAGCTCGGAAAGGCGCTTTGCAACGGGAGCAAGGGAGAACTTCGGGTTAACCTCGCCCTTCGGACGGCCAAGATGAGAGCAGAGAATAACTCTTGCACCCTTTTCGATAAGGTATTTAACTGTCGGGAGAGCTGCAACAATTCTCTTGTCGGAGGTAATGTTGCCGTTCTCATCCTGCGGGACGTTGAAGTCGCAACGGACGAGCACGCGCTTACCCTGCGGGTTTATGTCTTCAATAGTCTTTTTGTTGTAGTTCATAAATCTATTCCTCCATTTTAAATTATTTTTATATTTATGCTTTTATTATAACATATTAACCATTCGGATAACATTGTTATTTTAACTATTTTTTGCGGTTTTGATAACATTTTTTTGTAAAATACACTATTCTTTTATGTTGTGAAGCTCGCCATAAAGCTGCATATTCTCAAACCCCACCTGCCGCAAAGCTTCATACACGACAATTGCAACAGAGTTTGAGAGGTTTAAACTCCGGAGCGTCGGGAGCATCGGGATGCGGATACACTCATTCGGATGCTCTGCCAGAAGCCCTTCGGGAAGCCCCTTTGTTTCTTTTCCGAAAACGAGAAAATCCCCCTCGGAAAACTTCGCGTCGGAATATACGTTCTTTCCCTTTGTCGTACAAAAGAAAAAGCGACCGTCGCGGTTTTTTTCAAAAAAATCGGAAAGGCTGTCGTAATAGGTGATGTCAAGAAACTGCCAGTAGTCAAGCCCTGCGCGCTTTAAATGCCTGTCGCAGATGTCAAAACCCAACGGACGGACAAGATGAAGCCTGCACCCCGTGACGGCGCAGGTGCGGGAAATGTTGCCCGTATTTGCAGGGATTTCGGGCTCGACGAGAACTATATTGAACAAAACCATCACCTCAGACGCTTTCCTAAATATTTTATGATATTTTTCTCGATTTTGCAAGGCTTTTTTGGCATTTTTTGCTTGTTTTCACAGAAAAAACAGAGCAGGCAGAGAGCCTGCTCTGTTCTCTATTTTGCCGTTGCGTTATAAAGTCTTTCAAATACTGCCGCAGCTTCACAGCGTTTTGAGTCGTCTTTCGGACGGAAATTCCCGCCGCTGCCCTGCATGATGCCCGCAGCTTCGGCAAAGCCTACGGCTTCTTTTGCATACGGCGAAATCTCTGCGCCGTCGGAATATTCGCTCTCGTCCGTCTCACCTTCCAGACCTGCAAAAAGTGCGTATCTGTATATAAGCGTTGCCATCTGCTCACGGGTTATGGGTGCATCAGGTGAGAACTCATCCGCGCCGGTTCCCGAAACTATTCCGTTTGCATATGCCCACGAAACGGCATCGGCATACCACGCATCGGGCGCGACATCCGAAAACTCATTTTCCGCACCTTCCGGTTTTCCTGCCATTCTGTGGAGCACGGTTACGAACATCGCGCGGGTCAAGGTAAGCTGCGGAGCAAACTCACCTGTCGAAACGCCTGTCATAAATCCCTTTTCGCTCACGAAGGAAACAGAGCCTGCAAACCAGTCACTTTCCGCAACATCTGTGTATGCGACAGTTTCGCTCTCGGGTGCGCTCTCTTCTTTTACTTCTTCCTCTTTCTCTTCCTCTTCTGCGGTCGGGCCCGAAACACTGCCGCCGGTATAGTCTGCGGTGAACTTCAAGACAACATCCTCGCCGCCCTGGAGCTTATATTGTGTTATACCGAGCATCGGAAGCTCTCCGTCAACGGTATACTGCCAGCCGCTGTTGCGCCCGACGCCGAACTCGCGCAGCGTCTCGCCCTTGTATGTTACCGAACGGAGATATCCCGTGGATAAACCCTTTGACTCTACGCCGTATTCGTCAAACACCTGTGTAATAAGGTCACGCACGCTTGTGTTTTTCTGAAGCCTTACCGTATGCTTTCCTATCCACGTTTTTTGGTGAGTCACCATAGTGAAGCTTACGGAGATTCTGTCGTCCGTCACGGGTGGCGGTGACAGCGGATCGTCAGGATCGTCAGGATTGTCGGGATTGTCGGGATTGTCATCCTGCACTTCGGGTTTTATGTTGTAGAGATTAAACGGCGATTTCTCTCCCTTTTCAAAGGCAGACAGGTGCTGGAAAATCGACATTTCTCCTCTCAAAAAAGTTGTCAAAATCCTGGCAAAACCAAAAATACTTTTTGTGGTATAATCCACAATAGTGACGCTTTGGAGTGTACCGCTTATGAATTTGCGCACGATTCATAACGGCCGCTCCGTGCGCGCAAAGCGTCCGCCTTTCTTGCAAAAGAAAGAAAGGTATATTATAATTAAGGAGTAAAAGGAAATGATAACACAGGATTTATTTAACAAAAAACCGAAAACCTTTATGGACTATGAGCCGGGCAAGGTGACGGGTAAAAACGAATGGACATCACAGGCAACAACGCAATCAAAAGCGCAAAACGCATTTTCTTCAAATGTTAAAATATTCGGAGACAAAGTGACTGAAAAGGACTATGATGAATTCTTTAAAGGGTTC